>RECS01000184.1 GCA_007693915.1 Saprospirales bacterium
CGCTCGTACGGGTCTGTGGGGGAGCGGGGAGGTAACGAACCGCTCTACCCGGAAAGCATTAATAATCAATACTAATCTCATCAAATATCACCAAGCTGGGTTAAAAAGCTTTCTGATTACTCTATCATCTACTGGACGCTTGGAATTAGAATGGCGGATGATTCGGTTTATTCTCCAGAATATCTTCGATTTTTTCCATCAGCTCGTCATTTAGTAATGGGAGTAATTCGAGGGAGGTAAGGGTTTCGGTCAGTTGTTCGACCTTGCTCGCTCCTAGAATTACAGTACTGACATTAGGATTTTTAGCACACCAGGCGATAGCAAGTTTGGGAAGAGTGGTGTCGATGGATAGTGCCAACTCGTTTAATTCCCTTACTTTTTCCAATCTCTCCGGTGTTACAGCGATATCCTTTAACCAGGACAATTCTTCTCTGCCCAGTCTTGTACCCTTTGGGAATTTGTTGATGTATTTGTCCGTCAGTAAGCCTGAGGCCAGAGGTGACCAAATGGTAGTACCCAAACCAACGGTTTTATAAATCTTACTGAACTCGACTTCTACTTTATGGCGATGGAACATATTGTATTGGGGTTGTTCCATAACCGGACCTTCCAATCGCAAATCTTTAGCTACCATATGTGCTTCCATTATTTCCTGCGCTGACCATTCAGAAGTCCCCCAATACAGAATTTTGCCCTGTTGAATCAGCGTATTCATGGTGCGGACAGTTTCCTCCATTGGAGTATTTTTATCCGGACGGTGACAAAAATACAAATCAATATAATCCGTTTTAAATCGCCTTAAAGAATCGTGGCAGGCTTCCATAATGTGTTTGCGGTTTAGCCCGGTCTGATTGGGCTTTTTCCTGCCATCTCCGAAAAATACTTTACTTGAAATCACATAGGAAGTTCTGTCCCAGTTCTTCTTTTTCAAAATATCACCCATTAATTCCTCTGCTTTTCCATGTGCATATACCTCCGCATTATCAAAAAAATTGACTCCGGCTTCATATGCCACATCCATCAATTTTTCAGAGGTATTGTCTTCTACTTGATTGGCAAAAGTAATCCATGAGCCGAAAGATAGTTTGCTGACTTGTAATCCTGTTTTTCCGAGGTAATTGTATTCCATTGATTGTTTAGTTTAGGTTGTTTTATTAGATGTTTAATCGCTCACAGAGGGTAATTGTTCATTGATGGACCACTTGGAATAAAGAAAAGTAATGAGATAAAAAAAGGGCCGCATTTGCGACCCTATAAAGTTTTTTATTGAAACATGACCCGCTTGACGAGTACCCCTTCATCAAAATAGACCCTGGCAAAATACATGCCTGCACTCAGTTGATTTCTATCTAAAGTATGATAAGCTGCATTTATATTCTGCTGACTTCTTACCAATCTTCCGTTGATGTCGTACAACTCAATTTTTCTCATTTCTGAAGCAGAAGAGAAGTTGATCGCATGAGAAGCAGGATTAGGGAAGAAGTTAAAATCTACCTCCTGGGCATTGATTTCAGTAATATTGGTAGATAGACCAAAGGCTAAATAAGCTCTTGGCGCCAGATAACCAATAATGGTATCGATGTAAGTTCTCGCTTTTTCAGGACTCATATCCTGATTGGTGATAGAGTTAATTATATGAAAATTGCATTGGTCTAAAGGCACACCATCCGGACAAAGTGGATGTGGTATCTGTGACCAAGGGGCAGGATTCCACCATTCCCAGGGTGCATTTTCAGGAGCTGGTTGCTGGTTTAACGGATTAGTCCAAATGGGACGAATCAATGGGTAAAGACCCTCTAATCCATCATTATTAGCATTAGCAGCCTGTGTGAAAGGATCATTCAAATTAGCATCTTTAAAGATATCATTTAATCCCAATTCATTGGCTTTCCATTGGGCCAGGTAAGAACCCTGAACCTCAACAATTAAATCACCTGTAGTAGGTACAATCAACACATCTTCCATGTAAGGTGCGAAACCATCTGTTGGCACGTGAAACGATACCATTGGAGGGTTGTTTGCTGTAATCCAGGAAGTGTCGGCAAGTGCACCACCTAGATTAACGGTTAATTGAACGTCAGAACTGATTGGAGTACCATCATCGTAGGTAACTATATTGGCTCTCGAAATAGCAGCATCCAAAGTTCCAAAAATATCTCCGTGAATGGGTTCAAGAACAAAAGGGTCCGGGTTGCCGTCTCCGGTCTGATCTGCACCGAAAAATTTAGGAATTAAGATATCGGTATAATTATCTAAAGTAGCAGCACCAAAAGAAATATAGCCCCCTGTTCCCTGCCCGAAGTAAGCTATATTGTCGGGATCTATTCCCCATTGGTTTCCATTGTCCACAGCATCTTTTCTAAAGAATCTCACCGCAGTTCGCGCGTCCTGAATACCTCTGTAAGCTCCATTAATTAGTGTACTGATTCTGGTATCTAAATCACCGAGGGGATTCCACCCTTTTCGATATTCAACCACAGCTACAACATAACCTAAGGCAGTAAGTCGACTTGCAATTTCAACTACAGTAGAATCTGTTCTTGTTCCACCTGTAGACCCATTCAATGGATTGGGAAGGAAGTTACCGGTATAAAAGTATAAAAATAGGGGTCTGTTGGTCTCAGTATCTCCCGTCGGTGTATAGATATCCATAGTGAGATCAACCAATTCCGGAGCACCACTTAATACAGATATGTTGGATGAATACTGAACTGTTTCAAGATCGAAGCCGTCAAAAACCGGCTCAAGGTATCTCTGCTGAGCTTCAATGCTTGTCCAGCAGAAGATTAAAAAAGCAAGGATAGTGTAGATTTTCTTCATAATTTTTCAATTTTTGGTTTAAATTATCTTTTAATAAAGTCATATGTAAGGCTAATATACGCCATTCTTCCGATTCTTGGACCACCATAGGTGTGAAAAACTTTATTGTTTAACACATTTGATGCCCCTAGCTTGATAGTGGTATTTAGATTTTTTAGTTCGGTATTGATTTGGGCATCTAACAATCCATAAGAATCAATAGGACCCGTAAATTGTGGAGAGCCCTCAAAAATAAAGCCTTCCATCCATTTATAGTTCACACTAAAACCAACCTCCTGATTGCGACTAATCGGTATTCCTCTCCCTGAAAAACCAATGTTGAATTTATGCTCCGGTGTGTTGAATGCAGGAATGATAGGATCATCAATTTCGGAATTTAATCGGTTCCAGGAATAATTCCCGGATACCTGATAGTAATTTCTAATGTAGTAATTGAGTCCTATAGAAAAACCCTGAGTAGTAACCTGATTGACTGAGTTGGCAGAATACCTGAAAACTGTAAGTCGCTCAGGTAATCCTGTTTGCTGATCAAAAGTAGCATCTATACCTATATTGTACCCTAAAAAGTCATTGTAAAAACTGAAATAATAACCTGCATCTACATACAATCTGTCAAAGAGAGTTGTCCTGTATCCCAATTCAAAAGTTCTTACCCTTTCTGGTTGGACAGCGGCAATGTCAAAGAAATCAAGCGTATCCCGATTCAATGTATTTCGATAGTCCTGAAAAGATTCTAGTGTAATGAGATCCTGAACACCTTTTAAATTACCCGAAAGAATGGCGGGTCCGACATTTAGCCTCAAGTACTGATCTGTAAGTGTCGGATTACGAAGAGCAGAAGAAAATGTCATTCTGAGAAAACTCCCGGGTTGAGTCTGCCATACTAAAGATGCAGCCGGAGAAATCATTGCACTGAAATTTTGATTCTTATCCAATCTTACTGTTGCATTGACAGAAAGATTGTTGTCCAGAAACTTTTTAGTAATTCCCGCATAAACACCAAACTCAAAATTAGTTATAGAAGAATCAGCATCCCTGAAAATAGTTCCTCTTGATTGAGGGGCATAATAACGCGCATTAGCACCTACCACAATTTCATCCGTAAAAAGGGGAATAAATCTGTATTCTCCGTGAATATGATATAAGGCACTTCTATCATAAAATCTGGTACCCTGAAGTGAATCATTATTTAATTTGGTGGTTATATCTTTAAAGGCTTCATCAAACCGCTCTGTACCGGGCTCATATCGATCTGAACCGACTCCAAAACCAGCCATATCAGCAAATTCATTGGCTAAAGAATGCCAATAGGCTAAGGAGTCTCTATTGTCAATCAGCCATTGCTCTGCTGCTTCCCGATCAAATGAAGAGAAAGGAGGAGTGGGAATAATTTCTAATTTAGGATAACCTTCTCTTTCCATCCATCTCCTAGGTCCATTTGAACGGGTCCAAAAATTTGTGTAATCCTTACTCCACTCCTGATGGGTTTTAGCTCTTGTTTGTAACCTAAGGGCTGTAAAATATGGATCATAAGAATCTCCGGCATCTGTTACTGTTGCATAGGCTCGGATGAAATACTGATTGCGTTTGCTGAAATCCAGAACAGACTGAAAAAACTGAATATTTCTCAAACTAAATCTGTTATCTCCCTGATAAACTGTTGTTCCTGTACTGTAACTTGTAGACCACTTTAATTCCGGAGATTCCAATTCAGCAGATGGGTTCGTTCTGAAATAAAGTGCTATATTGGCTTTAAAGTTTCTTGTATTATAGTCCACCAGGTCTTCTTCCTTGTAGCCCTTCCTGTGCCATTGTCCAAGTCCTGCAAAAGGTGATGATAATTGTGCTCCTGTGAGATCCATGTTAGACCTGTACTCATCACCATAGATGTTAACCGCATCGAATCCACCCGGATTGGTCTCATCGACAAGTGAACCAAAAACAGGATCATAATTGTCTGCTACCCAATCATTGGCACGCAATCCTGAAAAGTTTAGCTTATAAGCCAGATAATAATCACCATCGCTATTTTTAAATGCGTCAGCCCACCTGATGGCAGCTTCGATCAGGTCTCTTTCTCCTCCCTTTACCATTGCACTCAGACCACGATGTAAAAAAGCATTTTTTGTCTCCATACTAATGACCCCATTAAAAGCATTGGGACCATAAAAAGCTGAACTGGCTCCGTGAATTACCTCCACGCGTTGCAAATCCAATTCAGAACTACCCAGAAAATTACCCAAAGAAAAATTCAATCCCGGTGCCTGATTGTCTACTCCGTCAATAATTTGAAGCGAACGTACCGGACTGGTACTGTTAAAACCGCGCGTATTAATTATAGTAAAACCCAGACTTGCCGTAGTCATATCAACCCCTTTAAGTGTTCCAAGGCCTTCGTAGAAATTTGATGCCGGAGTTTGTCTAATACCTATCGCGTCCAAAGATTCTACCGTCAGAGGAGCTTCACGCTGTCTATCCAGAATTCTGCTGCCCCTTACTTCTACTGTTTCAAAAACAGCCCCATCTTCGTCCAGAAAAATTCTCAAAGGCGTATTGTCTGTCACTTCAATTTCAGTGCGCTGATATCCAATATACGAAATCTCCAGGGTGATGGGGAAATCCAGAGGAGTATTGATGGTAAAAGCACCATCCCAATCGGTAACAGCACCCGTAGAAGTTCCTTTTATTATTATATTTGCCCCTATCAGCGTAGTTCCATCAGCATTACTTAAAACGGTACCTCTGATCGTATTTTGTCCTTGAAGCTGTAAGACAAAGGCGGAGCATATTAATAAAGAAAAAAAGATTGTTGTAAACTTGTAAACATTCTTCATTTGCAAGTAGTTAGTTAAATTTTATTCACTTTTCTGCAAAGTAAAAGGCAGAAACAAAATCTTATAAACAGAGGTTATTCAATGCAAAAAAATCACACTAAGATAACAGGCTTTTTTCAACTTGGAATTTTTTTACCAATTTTTATCTGTTTTTTTATATCTTCAAGCCTTTCTGGACAATCAGCATTGATCAAAGGGAAGGTAGTCGATGCAAGTAATCGGGAGCCGGTTATGTTTGCAAATGTATTCTTAAGCCCCGTAGAAAGAGGTACTACGACAGACCTCGATGGAAATTTTGAAATAAGTGGATTGGAAGCAGGCACTTATGATTTGAGAATCTCCTTTGTCGGTTACAGAACACAAATTCTCGCAGAGTTGCAACTATCGTCCACACGGCCACTTGAATTAGTTATTGAACTGGAACCTGCAGATACAGAACTGGATGAAGTGGTAGTTCGGGCATCACCATTCAGAAGAACAGAAGAAAGCCCCTTGTCGTTGAGAAATATAGGAGTAGCTGAAATTAAACGAAGTCCAGGTGGAAACAGAGATATTTCCAGGGTTATTCAGACTTTACCAGGCGTAACAGCTCCCTCTACTTTCCGAAATGATTTGATCATCCGTGGCGGTGCACCCAATGAAAACCGGTTTTATCTGGATGATATCGAAGTACCCAATATCAATCACTTTGCCACTCAGGGTGCTACCGGTGGCCCTGCAAGCATTATCAATGTAGACTTTATACGCGAGGTTGACTTTTATTCAGGTGCTTTCCCTGCCAACAGAGGAAATGCCCTTAGTTCAGTTTTTGGTTTTCGCTTACTCAATGGCAGAAGTGATCGATTGGGAGGTCAGATGACGGTGGGTGCTACAGATCTGGGAATTTCCCTTGAAGGACCACTATCTGAACGAACTACTTTCATAGCTTCTGCGCGAAGATCTTATCTTCAGTTTTTATTTGAAGTCCTTGAATTGCCTTTTCTGCCTATTTACAACGACTTTCAGCTAAAAGTTACCCATCGGTTTGAATCAGGTGATGAATTGTATTTTTCAGGAATTGGCGCTATTGATAATTTTGAATTAAATCTGGATGCAGACGATACAGAGGAAAAGCAGTTTCTTCTCGACAATCTGCCCGTAAACGAGCAGTGGACTTATACCAATGGCCTGGTTTACCGTCATTTCCGGGATAATGGTTCCATGATATTTGTACTGAGCAGAAACATGCTCAATAACGAAGCGACCAAATATCAAAACAATACTGAATTGGAGGAAGATCTTATTCTCAGTTATCAATCTCAGGAAATTGAGAATAAATTTCGCTTCGAACACAATTTCAGAAGTGGGAACTACAGAGTAATTTATGGTATAGGTGCTGAATATGTCAAGTATAATAATTCTACTTTCAACCGGATTTTTACGCCTGCAGGGGCTGAGGATATTGATTTTTTATCAGAAATAGATTTTTTCAAATACTACACTTTCGGTCAGATCAGTAAAACTTTTCTCAATGGTAAGCTTACCACTTCATTGGGCATGAGGATGGATGGCAATTCCTTTTCATCAGATTTTTCTAATCCGCTTAAAAACCTATCTCCTCGTGCTGCCATTTCCTATTTTATACTTCCGGAACTCGCAATCAATGCTGCAGCCGGGATTTATTATCAACTACCTCCCTATACCGTGCTCGGCTACAGAGAAGAAGATAGACTAGTAAATAAAGAAAATGGAATTAGTTTTGTTCGTTCCTCACACCTTAGTTTGGGTGCTGAGTATTTACTGGGAGAGCGAGCTCGCCTAAGTGTGGAAGGATACTATAAAAAATACGATAATTATCCGCTGTTGCTCAGAAACGAAGTATCGCTCGCTAATTTTGGAGGCGATTTCGGAGTAGTAGGTAACGAACCCGCAAGTCCTGATACAGAGGGTAGGAC
The DNA here is from genome assembly GCA_007693915.1 of Saprospirales bacterium. Lineage (GTDB taxonomy): Bacteria > Bacteroidota > Bacteroidia > Chitinophagales > Saprospiraceae > PWJY01. The sequence continues at coordinate 7,589 of RECS01000184.1, forward strand.
TTATGGAATAGAAGTTTTATTGCAGCAAAGGCTAAGCAGAGGATTTTATGGAATTGCAGCTTATACACTTGGATTTAGTGAGTTTACTTCACCGGTTGCAGGCTCCGGCTTTTTTCCGTCGGCATGGGATTCCCGGCATATAGTTAGTCTGACAGGAGGAAAACAATTCGGCAAGAACTGGGAAGTGGGTGTCAGGTGGCGATTTCAGTCAGGATTACCGTTAACACCTTTTGATGACAGATCGTCTCTCGTCCTCAGTTGGGACAGAAATGGTCGCGCCTTACAAGATTTTAGCATGATCAACAGCCTCAGAAGTGATGCTTTCAATCAGATAGATATCAGGATTGATAAAAACTGGTCTTTTGAAAAATGGTCGCTCAACCTCTATCTGGATGTTCAGAACATCTTAGCTTCATCCATAAGTAACAGAGAATTGATTTTAGACAGACCTCTGGATGAAGATGGCAGACCCATTGGAGGCGGTCAAATTATCAATCCCATGGATCCGATTGCGGAACAACGCTACCTGCTTAAGGAAATAGATACAGGCAGTGGCACACCTCTGCCTACTATCGGGATTGTGGTGGGGTTTTAGGATTTTTTCTCTAAAAGACACTCTAGATCCTCCGGTGTATTGATATTTTTCAATGTCTCCGGATAGGGGCATGAAATTATTTTAGCATCTGATTGTAAGATCATCTGTCTGATAGAGAATTGCCCATTGTCTATACTTTTTTTCATATCAGTAAAAAAAGTGGGTTCATAGATCCCGGGAAAGGGGATTGGAAAACTCTTTTCATTCGGTTTACTGATGTCAAAAACTGTGGCCTTCGCATTGGGTTTCCTATTTTGGATAAGCAGGGACAGCAGCCTAAAATCTACTTTGACCATATCTACTGTTAAGACCAACCACGCTTGTTCCGGATGACACAAATTTGCGGAATGCATACCTTTCATGGGACCTTCAGCCTTGCTGTTGTCAAGCAGGTAATTTCGCCCGCTGTTGACCACTTCTTTTTGATCAACTCTACAGGACAGGACGACCGGTAAACCAAGATAATCTAATTCTCTGGCGATTTTTTCAAAAAAAGGAATCCCATTGATGAGCAGGGTACTTTTGTCTATACCCATACGACTACTTTTCCCTCCACAAAGTATTAAAGCTTTAAGCTCCATACCAGAAGTTACTGCGGAACAAGGCGGAAAAACAATCCCGGTCCCTCTGTCAGCACATAAATATAGCCATCAGGACCCTGTTTGACCTGTCTGAATCTTGCAAAACCCTGTAAGAGTTTTTCTGAGCCCACTACTTCATCACCATCGAGTTCAAGGCGGTGAATATGTTGACCTGCAAGTGCTCCGATTAGAATATTGTTTTCCCATTGGGGGTAGCGATCAGATGTTACAAAGTCCATACCACAGGGTGCAATTGAAGGTGTCCATACATGCAGAGGATCGCTTGTTCCGGGCCAGGTGGTGTGCTCTGAAATTACTGTTCCATTATAATTTACACCAAAAGTCGCTTTTGGCCAGGCATAATTGACTCCTTTTTGTACAATATTAATTTCGTCGCCCCCTTTGGGTCCATGCTCGTGAGACCAAATGTCTCTACTCACCGGATGTATTGCCATACCCTGTATATTGCGACTACCATAGGCCCATATCTCAGGAAGTGCACCAGCCTGACCTACATAGGGATTGTCCTCAGGTACTGAGCCGTCATCATGGATACGCAAAACTTTTCCGTTATGATTGTTAAGATTTTGTGCAAAATCAGGCTGTCCCCTATCTCCAATGGCAAAAAATAAATAACCATCATCATCAAAAACTAACCGTGTTCCAAAATGATGTCTACGATCAGTAAAAGGCTGTCCGTGAAATATTTTTTCTACATCAACCAGACGATTGCCATCCAAGCGAGCTCTTGAAATGGCTAAATTTCCTCTGTTACCTTGTCCTAACGCAGAATAGGCAATATAGAGCCAACCATTGTTTTCATAATCGGGATGCATGACTACATCAAGTAGCCCACCCTGACCGTGTGCCCATACCTCAGGCAAACCGTCTACTGGTCTTGGCGATAATCTTCCATTTTCAAAAATCCTCAGCCGTCCCGGTCTCTCACAAATCAAAACTCTTCCATCAGGCAAAAATTCAAGCCCCCATGGATTTTCAAGATTCTCCGCTAGGATATCCACTGTAAAGGAAATGCCTGAATTGGACTTATAGACATCTGAGGAGTTTTCCTGAGTTTGATCAGTATTATTCCCTTCAGTACATTGAATAAAAAAAATTGAAAAAAGTAGGATCCACAAATTTTTCATAATTGGTAATTTTTGTAAAGATAAGCAGTCATAATTAATTTGTTAGGATACCGAATTGATTTTTTTCATTTTTTTTCCTCCAAAAACTAAACATACCCCTTTAAAACCTCTCTCCTTTATCTTTTGTTAAAAATTTGATCATACTTTTTAAAGATGTTGAAAGCCAACACCCAAAGTCAATTCTATGAAAATACTAATCCTCGGAGCAACAGGCAGAACCGGGAAGCATATTCTGGAGGCTGCATTGGCAAGAAAGATCAAAACCAATTGTCTTGTACGTTCAACGAAAAAAATCCGGGCTTTCATTCCTAATGATAGCTTTACTGTCTATGTAGGCAGTCCGGATAAAATGGAGGATTTGGAAAAAGCAGCAAAGGGTTGTGATACCATTATCAGTGTTTTGAATATTTCCCGAACCTCAGACTTCCCCTGGTCAACTCTCCGCACCCCTACGACCTTTTTATCAGATGTAATGAAAAATATTTTAACCATTGCGAATGCTGAAAATAGTTCCCTCAATTCTGTTATTAGCTGCTCTGCATGGGGTGTGCATGAGACCATCCATCACATTCCATGGTGGTTCAGGTTAATGATCAATTACAGCAATATTGGCGCGGCTTACGAGGACCACGAAAGGCAGGAAAATCTACTTTCTAAATCAGAAAATGTGAAATGGGTTATTGTCCGACCAGTGGGTTTGATCAACAGAAAAAAAGTGAAGAGAATATGCGTGAGTTTCGATAATAATCCCAAGCCAAATATGACCATTTCCCGTCGGGAGCTAGCTCAGTTTATCTTGGATATCGCTACGAATGAACGAGATTACTGGTATCAAAAGCCTACTATTTCAAGTTCGTTTTTTGGGTAAAAAAAGGGTTTGGCCATAAAATGACTCGCATCAAAGTACCTTTAAGATCCCAATTCAAAAAATTCAATTAATTTTATACTGACGATAGCGAAAGTCAATTTATCGAATAGCTTGTGTACGTCTTTTTTAAAAAGAATAATATATCCTGAAATGAATCACTACAACCCACTGAAAAAAGTAAATGAGGACCGAAAGTTTATTATTGATTGCTACATTGAAATGCTTTCCCGAATAAAAGAAAATGAGGTGATTAAACTCATCAAAAACCCAAAGCAGATCAATAACGATAGCCTTCCTGACAACAAAATTGTACAGTCCTTGAGTATTTATTTTCAATTGATGATATTGGTGGAGGAAAATACAACGACTCAATACAGGAAGAAAAAGGAAAGTAGTCTAGGTACAGAAACTATAAGAGGTACATGGGCTGAGGCCATAAAACAGTGGGTTACAAAAGGCTTGAATGAGGATGAAATGTTATCGACAATTGCTAATTCTCATGTTATGCCGGTGCTGACTGCTCACCCTACTGAAGCCAAAAGAGTGACGGTGATCGAAATCCACCGAGAGCTTTATATAATGCTGGAAAAAAGAGAAAATAAGTCCCTTAGTAAACTTGAACAGAACACCATTGTGGAAAAAATAATCAAGCTGTTGGAAAGGTGGTGGCGGACAGGGGATATTTATCTGGAAAAACCCCGAATACAAGACGAAAGAGCAAATGTCATCTACTATTTTAAAAATATCTTCCCCTTAGTTCTGGAGAAAAGTGATGAACATTTAAAAGCTACCTGGATCGAATTGGGATTAAGTCCTGACAAAATCAACAACCCTACTGTTTTTCCAAAAATAACCTTTGGGAGTTGGGTGGGGGGAGATCGGGACGGACATCCTTTTGTAACACCAGGATTTACTCAGGAAACGCTATTGCTACACAGAAATGAAGCACTAAGCCTTTTGAGGAGTAAACTTACAGAAACCATTATAAAGTGTTCCATTTCAGGTGTTTCCAATGAAGTTCCGGCTCAACTACTGGAGGCCATGAACGAAAGAGCAAGAGGCTTAGGACAAAAAGCTGAGGAAGCTATAGAGAGAAATCCGCATGAGCCTTGGAGACAATTTATAGGCCTTATGATGGTCAGGTTGGACAACACCATTTCCGGACAGCTCGCCGATACCAGTGCTTTTTACAAATCGAGTAGAGACCTGAAGGCGGACGTAAAAATTTTGAGAGATTCTCTGGTCGAAACTGGTATGGAAAACTTAGCAGATGAAATCCTTTTCCCGCTGGAAAGAATGATTGATTGTTTTGGTTTTCATCTTGCAAAACTGGATATCAGACAGAATAGTGATTTTCATGACAAGGCCATTTCTCAAATTCTGCAAACCAATGGTAAGGAGGATTGCACGTTTGAAAATTGGTCTGAAGAAAAAAGAGTTGCTTTTTTAAATAAACAACTGCAGAATAGTGAGTTGATAACAGATGTTACAGTCTCTTACGGGAAAGAAGCTGATGATATTTTGGATTGTTACAGAGTAGTTCGCAATCATGTGAATCATTACGGAGCAGATGGCATAGGGTCTTTCATTATCAGCATGACCAGAAATTTAAGCGACTTGCTGGTGGTTTATTTTTTGATGAAAGAAACTCAGTTGCTCAATTCTACCATCAAGGTAGTACCCCTTTTAGAGACCATTGAAGACCTGGACAATGGACCGGAAATCCTCGAGCAGTTTTTACAGCATCCCATTACACTTAAAAGAGTACCAAAAACTACTAATAGACAAGAGATAATGTTGGGCTACAGTGACAGTAATAAAGATGGTGGAACACTTGCCAGCAGATGGAATTTGTACAAAGCTGAACAGAAACTTTCCGAAATAGCCAGGAAAAATAATTTTCAGGCTTATTTCTTTCATGGGACCGGAGGGACCATCAGTAGAGGCGGTGGGAAGTATCACCGATTTATGGAAAGCAAACCACTGCACACGGTGAATGATATTATCAAAAAAACAGTTCAAGGGGAGTCCATAGCCCAATTGTTTGGCAATCCTTTAACGGCGATATACAACCTGAACACCCTTGCATCCGGCGTAGCTAAGCAATCTGTTTTGAGTAAGTTTCCTGCCGACCTCCTCGATTATCCACTCGAAATAATGGATTATCTGTCAGAAAAATCATTTGAACACTACACGGCATTGATAGAGACTCCCGGCTTTATCAATTTTTACAGCAAAGTAACCTGTATAGATGTTCTGGAAAATAGCAAAATAGGTTCGCGGCCAGCGAGAAGAACGGGTACGAGAACGCTGAATGACTTAAGAGCAATACCCTGGGTATTCAGCTGGAACCTTTCGCGTATTTCCATCACGGGTTGGTACGGAATAGGGTCTGCCCTGAAAAGCCTGAAAAAAGAAAAACCGGAAGCATTTGAAAGATTAAAGCAATTTACTGACAATTGGCCCTTTTTGAAGTTCCTCTTGATTCAAACTGAAACCAACCTCATTCTCGCCAATAAGGAGATTATGCTTCTCTATGCCAATTTGGATGAAAACTCTGCTGAGCGCGAAATTTTTATCGCTAAAATTATTGAGGATTATGATCACTGCTTTGAAATGATAGAAGAGCTTTTTCAGGAGCCGGCAAGCGTTAGAAGACAGGTTCAATACGATAACTTAGCATGTCGAAATGAGCAATTGAATTTGCTGCATCATTTGCATTTGGAATACATCAGAAAGTGGAGGTCAATTCCCGATGAAAACAGCAATGAAAAAGAAAAAACGCTAATGCAATTATTGAGTATTATCAACTCACTATCGAGTGGCTTGAAAAATACGGGTTGATGGGGTTTTGGTTTTAAAGAAAGATGTCTTGGATATATAATCATGAAATTAGGTTATTAAACAATAATGTAAAAATTAGATCGCTGTTGATTCAAACTAACTAAATGTATAGGGATAATTACTTTTATTGATTAGCT
>RECS01000121.1 GCA_007693915.1 Saprospirales bacterium
TTAAACATAGAGCCAAAATTTCTGTAATTTTTTGTTTTCATGAGATTACATTTTTTGGTTTAAATTAAAATCGATTACTATGTAATAATTCTTATTGACTTGATTTTTTAACTAATACTACAAAATAACATACTTTAATTAAGAAGCATAAAAAGTTAACTAATCAATGGACAAAGGTATGAACACGGAAAGAAACTATTTTAACTGTCTATGGGTATTTTTTAGATACATATAAATTTAATTCATTTTTCTTTGTTTATCAATTGTTTATACCAATACTTATAAAATTCGTTTTTAACTTTTTAAGTATAATTGACAAAAGGTAGGTTGTTTCGGAGTGAATTTATTCAAATGGACAAAAAGTAGGCCATTTTTTTTAAACCAGTTTTGGTAAGTAAAATATTGATTCTTATCTATGTTTTTATCAAGCTAAATGGAATCAGAATCTGCTGAGGGCAATCTAAGGTCATTAGTGTTGAATTTGTACCATTGATTTCGGTTGTTTAATGCAAGTCGTTTCGGCTAAGGTTTAGACAAGTTAGAATGAATATTTAAATTATTAGGTTGTAAACAGAGAATTTATGGTGTGGTAACCAAACTTGATTTTATGGATTAATAGCAAGAAATATCAATCAAGCTAAACAAAAACAAACAATTATAAGTTCAGCCTTTGGAAGTGAAAAAAAACATTTTCTAAAATTTAATCAAGCGATCTTTAATAGGTCTATATTGCTGATTATAAGAATTTTATATCTTATATCCCATCATCCTCTTTCTACTAGACTCAACTATATCTTATTGGTTTGGCAAGTAAGTGACTTCAAGGGTAAAGGTATTTAACATCCATTTCATTAAAAGATTGGCATGATGAAACCTAATATTTTCTATCAAATAGTTATTTTTGAAGGATTTGTGCAGATGTACAATAACTTTTTGTGGTATTTCTTGAAAGAGTGACACTCTTTTGTATTGAAATTTTCAATTGGATAACATTGTTTAAAAGGGGCAATAATTATAGTCGAAAACCACTTAATTTTGGATGATTTGTAAATGATTTCTAATTTTTTATGCACTTAGGATACCTAAACCAACTTAATTTTTCCAACTATATCTTGTAAAAGACACCTAATAAAGGAATTTTTATTAAGAAATACCCGGTCGTTTTATACTAATTGGCCCAGCTGTTTCTAACCTCTACCTTGTATGAGCAGTAATTCAAATACCCTACTAAAAACAAATAACTCTCACCCCATAAACTCCCAAGCTGAGCGATAAGTCCCTTTTTTTTCGATATAATCCAAAAGTGCTGAATAAAAAAGATCAGTCCCTAGAGTAGCTGAATCCCCAATGATTACCAATTTCCTTTTTGCCCTGGTCATAGCTACGTTCATTCGTCTGTAGTCCTTCAAAAAACCGATTTTTTGATCAGGATTACTCCTTACAAGAGACAAATAAATCACATCTTTTTCCTGCCCTTGAAAACTATCGATGGTTTTGATCTGCAAATCAAAAGGAAGTCCAGCCTCCGCTTCCATTTCTTCACGAATAAAGCGAACCTGAGCTGCATAAGGTGACAAAATCCCTACAGTAGGAGAATGAATAAAGTTCGTATGCAGCAGCGGATCAAGATGCTCCCGCAAAATGAGGTACTCATCCTTGTTGAAGTAACTGAGGGTATGTTCATGCTGCTGCTCTTCAAAACCACAACCTGCAGTATCGACAAACTCAACAGCCTCTGCCAATGCATTATCTGAATTTAATAGCTGCTGTTCAACAGAGTGGTGGGCAGTTAACTTTTTCCCGTAAAACCACTGATTGGAAAACTCCATAATGGTTTTGTTCATCCTGTACTGTAGATCGAGAAGTGAGAGCCTGTCGGGAAAATTAGAGATAGCAATATCCAGTAGGGTTTTTGACATTTGCGAATCCATAAGTTCCGGATTCTTTACCGTAGGAGGTAATTGGAAAGGATCACCTGCAAGGATAACTCTTTGAGCTCTGACCATAGCCAGCCAACAAGCTCCCTGTAATGCCTGAGCAGCCTCATCTATGATGCAAGTTTTGAATTTCCTTCCTTTCAATACAGAACCATCGCTGCCACTTAAGGTAGCGCAAATCACTTCAGCATCGTCCAGTACTTTTTCCACTAGGCGTTTTTCAATATCTGAAGCCCATTGGCTGAGTTCCCGAGATTCTCTGAATAACTCCCTTCTCAACTTTCTTTCCTGTGGACCAAAATTCCTTTTATATCGCTCTGCCTGCCTTCTTGCATCCTCTGCCTGTATTCTAACTTTCTTGATTTGCTGTGCTTCATCTTGGGAAAAAACTCTTGCCTCTAGGCCGCAGTCCACTATTTCCGGATCAACCCTGGACAGATGGCCCACCCGAACAACTTTGATTTTTATCGCCTGTAACTGTAGCGTTATCCAATCTACCGCAGCATTCGACGGAGCTGTAACCAGTACCTGCTCACCGGAATTGACCAATTCTTTTATCAGGTACTTCAGCGTGGTGGTTTTTCCCGTACCCGGAGGACCGTGTATACAGCCCACATCGTCTGCCAGCAAACAATTTTCTATAGCTTTACATTGTGAAGTATTGAGCGCCTCATTCTGATAGGGCTCACCCCGCTGTCTTCGCGAGTCCGGAAATTGATTACCATAAAATACATTGAGGATTTTATTGGTTTGGGGAGGGTTTTTTCCTTCCATCAAACCCTCCATTACTGATCTCATTTGCCGAAAGGTGCGTTCATCATGAAGTACATCCAATCCCAATCCACCATCCGTCAACCATTCAGGTAGGTCTCTGAGTTGTAAAAAGACTTTCATTTGATTTTTGTGCTTCCAGTGGACTACCGCCCTGCACTCATTTTCAATATTTCCCTCTTTAGCTGAAAAAAAGCGTACCGGCATACCCGATTGAAAGTGATCTTCTCTTTTTTTCTTGTTCATATATTCAAGAATGGCATAAGGAATTCCGCCCATTGCAAAGCCAGAATCCGTAACATTCAATGGAAACCGACTAAATCCATCCTCGACTCTTTTGGCTATTGGCTGTTCATTCAATAAGCTCTTAAAAAGTTCCTGCTGATACTTTCTCTCCTTCTCTAAACAATTCAACCAATGGCTTATCCCGGCTACAATCTCTTCTCTCATGGTAAGAATTTATGAAAAAAGGGATCCAATAAGATCCCTTCTTAGTATTGCGTTATTTCTCTTCTCTTTATTTCAATGTCTCATCAAGCCACCTGATAAATTCTCTGTGCCACAACACACTATTCTGGGGTTGAAGAACCCAATGGCCTTCTGTCGGAAAGTATAAAAATCGGCTCTTTATTCCCTGTAGCTGAGCAGCATGAAAAGCTTGAATTCCCTCTCCAATAGGCACTCTAAAGTCCAATTCTCCGTGAATAACCAGCATAGGCGTATCCCAGTTGCCGACATACAAATGAGGTGAATGCAATTTATAACTCTCCGGTACAGGGTCTTCCCAAAATGGGCCACCCACATCCCAATTTGCAAAAAACTGCTCTTCTGTAGTAAGGTACCAGCTTTCCAGATTGAACAACCCACAATGTGAAATAAAACTCTTAAATCTCCCTTCATGATTTCCAGCAAGCCAAAAAACTGAGTATCCACCAAAACTCGCTCCTACTGCTCCAAGGCGATCCTCATCCACATAGGGCTTTTCAGCGGCATAATCAATTGCACTGAGATAGTCCTTCATAGCCTGTCCCCCCCAATCTCCACTTATCTGATCGTTCCACTCCCTTCCAAAAGATGGTAAACCCCTTCTATTGGGTGCTACAATGATATAACCGTCACTTGCCATGAGCATAAAGTTCCACCTGTAAGAGAAAAACTGACTAACCGGCGATTGAGGACCTCCCTGACAATAGAGAATGGTCGGATATTTTTTGGAGGGATCAAAGTTAGGTGGATAAATCATCCATACCAGCATTTGCTTACCATCGGTGGTTTCCACCCATTCCGCTTTAACTTCACTTAAGTCGAGACTAGCCAATAATTCAGTATTCACCTGACTCAACTGGGTTTCCTCTCCTGTAATTACATCAACTTTAAAAATTTCATCTGGCAGTGCCATGGTGGATTTAGCTCCTATAATAAAGTCATCCTGTGGAATAAAGCTATTGTAATTATGGACACCATCGGTAACCTGCTCTACTCTACCATCTGCCAATCTAATTCTGCTCACCTGAAATGTTGCATGTCTCGGATTTCTAAAGAAAATCCATTGTCCATCCTTACTAAATTGCGGTCCATACGCATTTTCATCCCATCCCTCAGTTAATTCAATTTGGAAATCAGCCTGCAGATCCAGAAACATTATTCTATACCTATCAGATTCAAAACCATCCCGTTCCTGACTGTTCCATGCAAGAAAGCGTCCGTTGGGTGAGAAGACCGGATCTTTGTCATAACCCATATTCCCTTCCGTTAGATTGGTAGTTTTTCCGGTTCTAATATCATAAAGGTAAATATCTGAGTTGGTGGAAAGTGTATAATCCAATCCACTCATCTTCTTACAGGTATAAGCTATTTGATTGCCATCGGGGCTCCAATTAATTTGCGACAAACCACCAAATGGTTTCATAGGGCTATCATAAGGTTCGTTCATGATGTTTGTTGCCTCTCCTATAAGTTTACCGTCGTTGTATCCAATATAAAAAATGTTTCTATGCTTTCCATCGTTCCATTTATCCCAATGACGATACATCAGGTCATCAATAATAAGAGCCTCAGCTTTTGGTAAATCAGGATGATGATCAAGTGTTGTTTTGCCGAATTGCACCTCCTTATAAAACAAAATATGCTCAGCTGTCGGTGAATACTTGAACCCCTGCATAGCAAAGTTGGAGACTTTCTTTTTATTGGCTCCATCGAGATCCATTTCCCACAGATAGCCATTTCTCAAAAAACCAATTCGCTCACCGTCGGGATGAAATTGCGCATTGCCTTCAAAAGACTCAAAAGCGGTAATTTTTCTACTCTCACCTGTCTCGGTATTGATGATATGCAAGTCCTGCTGACCACTGTTGTTTTTTACATCAAAAGTAGCTACACCATATACCGCAAACTTCCCATCAGGAGAGAGCGCCTGAAGACTTACCCGATCTAGCTCCCAGAGGGTTTCAGGGGTGATGACGTTTTGTGCTTTCAGCACATTTGCGAGAAAAAGAACTACAAAAAAAGGAATAAGGTATTTTTTCATGATTTCAATTTTTTAGCTTAAATACATATTGAATAATTTTCTATATTTTTTTGACACAGGATGTCCATCGCCAAGACAAGTAAAGAAGGCTACTGCCAATTTTTTTAGGTCATCATTTGCATTAATGGAACCATCTGCAGCAAATTCAGTAAACGTTTGAGCAAGTCGATTCAAATCCTTATCTTTTATAAGTTTTACTACCAAGGATTTGTCATCAGTAACAGCTTCGCATTTATTGGAAATTAATTCATCCAGTAAGTTCCTAAAATAAGGGACCAACCAATGGTTTTCATTAGCTGCTTCAAACTCATTCAAAAAGGCGACGCCATCCTCAGGTTGACTGAAAGAAACTGCCCTTAGATATTCAAGTTGAAGATCTTTGTCCTCGGGATTCACCCTAAGCCATTGCTCCAATTGGTCAGATCGCCGCTCATCCGGAACGGGTGGGAGGGCTTCAAGATACTTTCTCCAATCAGAATCCTGATTATCAGCTTGCAAGTCAGGAAGGTGTTTGATTAGCCATTTTTCCAATTCAGCTTCACTCAATGCGCCTTGCGAAACTCCGGAGATTTTTCCTTCGGAAAGCAAAACGATAGTAGGTATACTCTGTACTCTAAATTGAGCCGCTAAATCTTGGTTCTCTTCCACATCGATTTTTTCCAGGTGGAGACCATTGGTGAATTTAGCAGCCACTTTATCGAGGATGGGGCCAAAGGTTTTACAGGGTCCACACCATTCCGCCCAGAAGTCAATTAACACAGCTTTCTTCAATGAGAGCTCAGCTAACTCTTGTATGCTCATTTATCACTTTTTTTTCAGAACCCGAAATTAAGCAATTATAACAGTTTTAATTCTTTTAGATGGAAAAAAGTTTTGAAAACCCCTTATCGCACTGCAAAGTCGGTCGGATCTGCTTCAGATATAACCATCGGGATTTCAGTCCTGATCAACATTCTCCCCTCAAAGTCGAGTTGATCGAAAGTAAGTCCAAAGTGGGTCAATGCAAAATCATTTCTCAACTGACTGTACGCAGACATAATCTCATTATAAACACTCAGGTGAGTTTCGTATAGTGTACCTCTATCATTTTGGATGCTGACTACAGCCTGACGCGGAGAGTCAACAAAATCAGGTCTTCCTTCAGGATTAGCGATAAAGAAAATTAAGCGCTCTTTAATTTCTTCGATCTGAGCATAATCTCCATTAATTAGAAGCTGATTATCTGCATTTATCTTTATCCGAAATAAACTACCCGGGGGTATAAGAGCGATTTCATCAGAAATTGGAGGTAACCTGACTAAAATGCCTCTGTCCTGAAGGATAGTAGTTGTAACCAGAAAAAAAATCAGTAGCAAAAAAGCGATATCTGCCATAGCACCCGGGGAGACTTCATTGCCTTTTAAGTTCTTCTTTCTATTGCGAAACATAAGTTAAAGATTAGATTAACAAAAAGGTTTCTGCTATAGAGATGCATATCAAAAGTGCTTAGGTGTACAAAGTGAAGGTTCTAAAAAATAAAAAACCCGCAACTCATTTGAATGAGATGCGGGTCAGGAAGTAATTAAAATAAATCTTTAATCTATTCTGGGCCTCGCAGAGTAGTTTACTTTGTATTGCTCAACCTTACGAAGTTCAGTTTTAACATCAGTGACAATTCCCATAGTCACTTGTCCATCTACCCTCAGCGAAGAGGTGATAGCAGGGATTTGGTTTTCAGGAACCCTAAGTCTGTGCTCTTCAATAAAAAAGCGAATATCGTGCGGCTCTCTGATGGCATCACCCAACTGTATCCTTGGAGAAGTACCATAGATATGTTGATACCTCTGTACCGGACGTCCAATATAAATATAGTTCACAAGTGACTTTCTTTCCAATGACGTTAGCTCTGTAGCCTCTGGAGTAGTAACCTGTACAATAATCTCAGCATCACGCAAAACAGTTACCACCATAAAAAAGAAGAGTAACATGAAGATTATGTCAGGCAGAGAAGCTGTCTGTATTGCCGGGGATGATTTCCCTCTTTTTTTTCTAAATCTCGACATATTATTTAGTCATTTAAAATATTACGGACTCGTTTAAACTTTAAAGTAGACTACGATGGCTATCCCTCATCACCAAACTCAGTTGGCTCAGCCTCCGAAATAATCATTGGAATTTCCTCTCTTATTTCTCTCCTTTGATCTACATTAAGATTTTCATAAATAGAACCAAATAGTTGGCGCGAAAGGTCATCCCTCAATTCATTGTAAGCCCCCATTATCTCATTATAAATTTCAAGATAGGTTTGATAATTAGTCCCTCGGTCATTTTTAAGAGAAATTATAGCTCTTCTCGGACTCTCCGCCAAAGTAGGGTCATCGAGAGGGTTCATAATAAACTCTTTCGCCCTTTCCCTTAAGTCGCTAACCCTTGCAGGTTCACCCCTAACCAAAAGTTGATTTTGAGCATTAACTAATATGGAGAATACATTTCTTTCGTTAAGTTGTGTGATATCCGGTTCCTCATCAGACCAAGGTGGTAGGCGCACCAAAATACCCCTATCTTCTACTATAGTTGTAGTTACCAGAAAAAAGATTAACAGCAGGAAGGCAATATCAGCCATAGCACCTGCATTAATCTCGTTGGTCATTCGGTCTCTTGACGACTTTCTAGCCATAACGCTTTTTTGAATTAATTAATTTTTAATTAAATTGTACACCTCAGCTACAATTATTGACAATGCTGCTATGCCACCAAGAATTAATGTAGTGGTAAGTCCTGCAGATACAAATTTGCTAACCCCTTCTGTGATATCAAAACGCTCAAGAGTAGCTGCCATTGCTGTATCAAATCCTGAATCAGCAGTAGAATAGGTAATTAGACCTATGATCAGGACAGCTATTAAACCGGCAATAAACTTAACAGACTTCTTTGGTTCTCTAACTAAAAACCAAATACCAAAAGCAGCTGCAATGATGGCACAGATAATGACTAGATAAATCGCAGCATTAAGACCAAAATCAAAGATAGTAGATTCAAATTGCTCTTCATCACTCATGACTTCGAATTGATCAATGCCGGCATTGATACTAAAAAAGTAAATCAATGCAATCAGCCCTCCTAGTCCTATTGCGAACAGTTGCCCGTATTTTGTAAAAAACTTATATAATTTGACCATGAATATTCAGATTTAAATTGGAAAAATGAAAGGTAAGTTACATTTACTTTTGATTTCTTACCATAACATCCACAAAGGCTACAGTTGCATCCTCCATTCTGTTCACGATACCATCAATTTTTGAAATGATATAGTTGTAAAAAATCTGCAAAATAATAGCGACAATAAGACCAAATACTGTTGTCAAAAGGGCTACTTTTATACCACCTGCAACAATAGAGGGTGAAAGGTCACCTGCTGCCTCAATTCTATCGAAAGCATAGATCATACCAATAACCGTACCCATGAATCCAAGCATTGGGGCAATAGCGATGAAAAGTGAGATCCAAACCAAACCTTTTTCAAGTAATCCCATTTGAACACTACCATAAGAAACAATAGCTTTTTCTACACCCTCTATACCATTTTCATGATTATTGAGTCCCTCATATAGAATACTTGCAGTTGGACCGGGAGTTGCCTTACAGATTTCTTTGGCACCTTCAATATCACCAGCAACTACTTTCTCCTCAATTCTCTTAACGAGTTTGTCAGTATTCACTGTGGCAATATTCAATGTAATAATTCTCTCAATACAAAAAGCCAGACCGAGAATTAAACAAAGTAACACAAGGCTCATAAACCTCCAGTCACCCTGAATGAACTGTTCTTTCAAAATCTGAAAAACTCCAGTATCAGCCGCTTCGGTAGCTTCCTGAGCAAAGCCGGGAGTTGAGGCCAACAATAAAACACCCAATGTCATCAGGGCTGAATTTGTAACTAATCTTCGATTCATAATACGTTGATTTTCGCTGATTTAAATTAAAATTTTTTTTAAAAAACTCAAATATAACTCCTTATAAGTTAACTAAACTTTAAAAATTGCGGAGAGTAAGGGATTCGAACCCTTGATACCCTTTTGGGGTATACACGCGTTCCAGGCGTGCGCCTTCGACCACTCGGCCAACTCTCCGGAAACACAATACAACCCCAAAGGAAATAAATTTTCCTCAAATAAAAATCAATATTACGAAAAAAATTGAATCCTTTCCAAAATAATTAGGCACCCTTTTTTGAAGAATATCTCAGATATAATTATTATGTATTTGTTTACCAAAGACTTTCAGACAGTTTAAGCCTGTTTTTTGAATTACTTCATCATAAGTAGTTTCAGAAAGCTCACTTACACGTTCTGCAATATTTTTTAAATAAGCCGGTTCATTTCTCTTCCCCCTGAAAGGAACCGGTGCTAAATAGGGTGCGTCTGTTTCAAGAATCATATTATCTAATCCCGAATATGGCAAAATCTTGTCCATGCCGCCATTCTTGTAGGTAACTACACCACCCAGTCCCATAAAAAATCCCAGATCCCGGATTTTTTTTACCTGATCAAGATTACCGGTAAAACAATGAAATATTCCTTTCAATCTGCCATCCTGTGCACCTTCTATCTCACTTATCGTCAGATCAAGGGAATCCCGACTGTGAATAATAATGGGAAGGTTTTTCTCTTTTGCCCAATTGATCTGAATCCTGAAAGCCTCTTGTTGTATTTCCAGAGTAGTCTTATCCCAGTACATATCTATACCAGTCTCCCCTACTGCTATAATACCCTCCGCTCCTAAATGCCCTTCCATGCCTTCAAGGACTGATCGATAGTCCTCCTTTACACTACAAGGATGTAAACCCACAGCAGGCAAACAATAATGGGGATGCTTTTCTGCAAGATCAAACATCGACTGGAGTGATGCCTTATCGATATTTGGCAATACGATTTTTTCAACCCCTGCCTCTTTTGCTCTTTCAATGACCGCATCAATATCCTCTAAAAATGCATCTACATATAAATGTGAATGTGAATCTATTAGCATAATTCTCTTTTTCTGTTAAGTTTTCAATCGTCCGACTCTAAATCGAGCCTCTCAGAGCACTTACAGATAATTTTTTAAAAATGTTTTCAAAAAAATCTCCAAATCTTCTCGAATACTATAATCTAATGAATAGTGATAATTGTACTTATCCACTCTTTCAGCGGTGGTGAAATCTGATTGGTTATTCATCAAACAGCTTTTTCTTAAATTTGGTAAGGAGGTATAATTAGTACCCTTTGGATAATAACCCACCCAGGTTTTTGCCGAAAAAATTACCGCTATCCAATCTTTTAAAAATTGTATCCGACGCCTGAAAAAAATAAAAAATACCGGTAAAATCGGCAGCAACACTAAGCTAACTATCAGATCTAACAACCGCTTTTGCCACCTCACATGTCCGAGTGAAAGTCGGTGTACTACCTGCTTGCTGAACAACTCGCCACTTCTTCTGGAAGAAAAACTGCTTATCAGCCCATCCCCTTCTGCTGTGAGAATCCTGTACTTTACCTCAGTCCCCAAAAGTGCCATTATTTCCATCATGGTATCATACCTCATAGAGGAATCACAAAAAATAAGTTCAGAAGGCTGATATGCATGAACAATGTCATCTATATCCGATATGTTTCCTTTAAAAAATTCATTTTCTGTTGGTTCGGTGCTTATGGATATATGTGAACCTGTTTTGTACTGATTAAACTGTAGAATATCAAGAGCCTTCAAAACTTCCTGTTTTGTGCCCACCAATACCAATGAAGGTGAATGTTCTGCTATAAAGCTCCATTTCCGGGTTTTAAAAAAATTATACAAAGCCCGACTGAGAAAAACATAAATCAGAGTCCATAAACCTGAAAAGAGAAGAACTGCACGGGAAGACCTGAAAAAGGCTTCCATAAGACCGTAAAGGGAAACCAGGAACAACCCCCCAAAGAATACGGCAAGTAAGGTCTGCATGGAACTTCTGTATCTTGAATAATAACCAAACAAGTAGAGAAAAACCACCCACACTATCGCGTAAATAGGAAGATTGATCAAAACCAATGTTTCGGGATAATAGTTCTTATCACCATGTATCAGCTGACCAAGCAGTAGTTGCCCTGCTACAAAACCCAAATAAAGCAATATAAAATCAGCTATCATCCTCCCTTTTCCACCAATAAATGTCCCCAATAGCGATAGAAGGGCTCTGATATAAATACCGACCTTCAAAAACCATTTAAAAAACAGTGAGCTGTTAGTAAAATGCTTGTCAGCAAAAATTTCCATAGCCTTGTAAAAGGTTCTGATGTAATTAAAACTGACCTTTTTTGTACTCTCACCCTTAAAATGAATAATAGAAGTTTCCGCAACATAATATAATTGATAGCCCCCAAGACTGATTCGGTAAGACAAGTCTATATCCTCACCGTACATGAAAAAACTTTCATCAAAACCGCCACCAATTTCATTGAGTACTTTTTTTCTCACTAAAAAAAAAGCTCCCGAAAGCACTTCCACAGCTGCATTCTGATCCGCTGGCAGGTGTCCCATATGGTACTGATTGAAAAGGGCTGACCTAGGAAATAAACCGGACAAACCACTCGCCTTACAAAAGGCAACAAAGGGCGTAGGAAGACCCCTTTTTGACTCCGGCAGATAATTTCCGCTACCGTCAACCATCTTTACACCGGCAGCACCAATACTTTTATCCTTTTCCATTATTTCGACAGGAACCACAAGACTGTCTTCTTTGAGTATGGTGTCGGGATTAAGGAAAAGGATGTACTCACCACCTGCTATTTTTAGCCCCTGATTACATGCCACAGAAAAACCTGCATTTTCCTTATTCACTATCAATTTTACGTTGGGATATTTGGCCTCTATGAGATCTACGGATTGATCTGATGAATTGTTATCCACAACTATAGTCTCCACTTCCCATGGCTTAACGGCCAATTCTATTGACCTCAAACACTGATCAATAAAATACCGCACATTATAATTAACAATAATTATGGAAAGCTTCACAGAATGAACTCTTTGGTAAAATACAAGCAATCAATCGAGATTACCTGAAGGACAAAAGTAAAACAATATGAGCACTTCTGATATCGAAATACGAAAATACAATGCTGCCAATAAAAGAAATGAGGTAGAATATGGTTTACAGTTTTGCCTACACCTTAGACAACTACTCATTCAATTGATAAGGTATTCTGGCCCTGATAGATCGACCTAAAGTCATTTCATCTGCATATTCCAATTCACCTCCAAAAGCCACACCTCTCGCCAAGATACTTATCTTATGTACACCTGCATCATTAAGACAGCGGGTGAGATAATAAATGGTTGTTTCTCCGTCAATAGTGGGGCTTATTCCCATAATGACTTCGTCAATTTTATCCTTTTTACATCTATCAATTAAAGTCTCTATATTTAAGTCGTCAGGGCCTATCCCATCAATAGGAGAAATAATACCACCAAGCACATGATATAGCCCCCTAAAATGACCTGTATCCTCTATAGCCATAACATCTCTAATACTTTCCACAATGCAAATGGTGTTATGATCTCGCTTTTGATCAGTGCATATGTGACAAATATCGGCGTCGGAAACGTGATGACATTTTCTGCAAAATTTAAGTTCAGTTCCAAGCTTACTAACCGATCTTGCAAAATTATTCAATACAGAAGGGTCTTGGTAAATACAATGAAGGGCAAGTCTCAAGGCAGTTTTCCTACCAATTCCCGGAAGAGAAGCAAAGGCATCTACTGCATCATCCAATATTTTTGAGGAATGTTTTTCCATGTATCTTTAAATTCACTGTAAAGGTAGTACAAATCAAATTTGAATTATACTTATATGAAAAAAATCTAACAATAAGAATATCGATTAGTTCTTCCAGTCATTATGATAAAAAAATCCGATGGAAAAACATCCACCGGATTTAATTTTAGAGAAAGTGTATTGCTTATCTTAACTCTTCAAATCCCTCCCTGATAATTTCAGGAATTTCCTCCGTACAATCTACAATGGTGCTAGGTTCTGTTTGTCCGATACCACCATCAATGATAGTATCAAATTGGCTTCCGTACCGTTCATAAATGAAGGACGGTTCCGTGTAATATTCAAGTTCATCGTCATTCCTCTTTAAAGACGTACTTAGAAGTGGTCTGCCTAGACCTTCAATGATATCGAGAACTATTTTGTTTTTTGGGATTCGAACCCCTATGGTTCTCCTTCTGTTTTTAAAAATTCTCGGCACCTGACTATTCGCTTTAATGATGAAGGTGAATGGACCGGGTGTATTGCGCTTAAGTATTTTAAACACATCGTTATTGATTTGTGCGGCATACTCTGCAATTTGACTTATGTCTTTGCACAGAAAAGTCATATTGGCTAAAGTTGGATCGAGTCCTTTAAACTGGAAAATTCGCTCAACGACATCCTGTCTTAAAATGTCGCAACCAATAGCGTATACACTGTCAGTTGGATAAATGACCATTCCCCCACCTTCAAGTGTTTTACATACTTCACTAATCTTACGTCCTTCCGGATTCTCCGGGTGGATTTTCAAAAGTTTACCCATATTGATATATTTTATTATGTGAAAAATCTGTGACCAAATTATAAAAAATTTTAATATCTTCAGTCCTAAACCAAATATTTTTAAACTTTATTTTTTAAAATGTAGCTCATAAATATATGAATTAAACCCAACTGAAACAAATTAATTTAAAAATTATCTTCAAATCTATTGCAGGGCATGCCACTATTATTGGATTTCCTATTCAGGACGCAATGCACCCACCTATAAATCATAGACTTTTAAACTTGCATTATCTTTGCAAGAAAAAAATTGAAATTATCTGTTCTCATACCAGTTTACAACAGAGCTGTTGGTAGTTTGCTGAATGAGCTTGCTGATCAGGCAGTAAGATGTACAGGCAAGATTGAAATAATTTGTCTGGACGATGGATCAGATTTTTACGCTGCAGAAAATAAAGAAACTGCGGAAAGACTTAAAGTCCAATATCACCTTAGAGAGAACAAAGGAAGAGCAGTAAGCAGAAATGAATTGATGAGACTGGCTTCTGGAGATTACCTTTTGTTTTTAGATTGCGACTCAGGAATAATTCGCCCGGACTTTTTGGAAACTTATCTTCGCCTCATTGATCGCACTCAGACAAAAGTACTTTATGGCGGAAGGGTCTATCCTGAAAATCCACCGGGCAATGGCTTTAAACTACATTGGAAATACGGTAGAAAGATAGAGGCTGCATCTCTTAAAAAAAGACTGAAAGAGCCACATCTTACTTTTATGTCAAATAATTTCGTTGTACAGAAAAATATTCTGAATACCTTTCCAATGGATGAGGAATTGCGACATTACGGATATGAAGACTTATTGTGGGCTTTGGTAATAAAGGAAAACAAAATTAACATTGACCACTGTGATAATCCAGTAAGACACGAAGACTTGTGTAGCACTGAGGTCTTCCTAGCAAAAAGCAAACAGGCGCTAGTCAATCTTTCAAAACTTGTAGTCGAACAAAAAATAGATCACAGAAGTACGCCTCTTTTAAAGACATATGACAAACTTTTAAGTCTTAAATTACTGAAACTATTTTATTTCTTCTTTGGTCTTAGTAAAAAGATCATATCCATTCAACTGAAAAGCAAATACCCTGTTTTAGGGCTGTTCAGTATTTGGAAATTAGGTCATTACGCTGAAATTATGGATAAAATGAGCGACAAAGCATAAAAGAATTCAAAGCATTGAGGAAGTAAACTAAAAAAAGCATTTAAAAACTAGTATTTTTGCACTTAAATAAAGGAATATATATGCAATTAAGTGACCAGGATTTGGTAAGAAGAGAGTCTTTAAAAGCCATTAGGGAGATGGGAATTGACCCCTTTCCTCATGAGGAATTTACAAGTAATACAAATACCCAATTGATCAAGGGAAATTTCAAGGATGAAAAAGCTGAGGAATTTTCTAATGTTAGTCTTGCAGGTCGTTTGATGTCAAAACGTGGAAAAGGTGCCGCCATGTTCGCTGAAATACAGGATCAGGTGGGCAGAATACAGATATACCTGCGACGAGATGATATTTGTCCGGGTGAGGATAAAAGCATTTACAATATCTTAATAAAAAGACATGTGCATCTTGGAGATCACATAGGGATTAAAGGGTTTGTCTTTAGAACCGGCATGGGAGAAATAACCGTCCATGTAACTTCATTTACTCTTTTATCCAAGACTTTGCGCACACTTCCTGTGGTAAAAAAAGATGCTGAAGGCAATATTTATGACGCGTTTAGTGACCCTGAACTCAGGTACAGAATGCGTTATGTGGACCTGACAGTAAATGATGGAATAAAAGAAATATTTATTATCAGGAGTAAAACCATAAGTGCAATGCGCAAATGGTTTGACACTAAAGGATGGCTGGAGGTAGAAACTCCTGTTTTACAGGCAGTGCATGGTGGTGCAGCGGCAAGGCCATTTAAAACGCATCACAACACCCTCGACATGCCTCTATATTTGAGGATCGCAAACGAGTTGTACCTGAAAAGATTGATAGTTGGAGGTTTTGAAGGGGTTTATGAGATTGGGAAAATGTTTAGAAATGAGGGTATGGATAGAACCCACAATCCTGAATTCACTTCCATGGAAATATATGTAGCCTATAAGGATTACCTCTGGATGATGAAGATGACTGAAAGTCTACTGGAAGACATTACAAAAGAGGTACTCGGACAAACTGAAGTAGAATTCGATGGGCAAAAAATTGATTTCAAAGGGCCATACGAAAGAATTAGTATGTATGAGGCTATTGAAAAGTTTACCGGAGTGGATATTTCTGAAATGGATGAGGGAGGATTGAGAGATTTGTGTAAGCAATTTCACATTTCTGTAGAAGATAACATGGGCAGGGGAAAACTTATTGATGAAATTTTTGGGGAGAAAGTAGAAGGAAATCTTATCCAGCCGACTTTCATAACGGACTACCCCATTGAAATGACTCCTCTTGCAAAAAAACATCGTTCCAAAGAAGGCCTTGTAGAGCGGTTTGAACTTTTTGTAAATGGAAAAGAAATTGCCAACGCTTACACTGAGTTAAATGACCCGATCGATCAAAAGGAACGGTTTGAGGAGCAGTTAGAACTTGGAAAAAGAGGTGATGAGGAAGCAATGGCTATGGACAATGATTTTATTCGGTCATTGGAGTTTGGCATGCCACCGACCTCTGGTTTAGGTATAGGAATCGACCGCTTGGTCATGTTGCTTACAGGGAAAAAATCTATTCAGGAAGTATTATTTTTCCCGCAAATGAAACCCGAACAAAAGAAAGAAAATGAATAAATATTTACTTTTAAAACTTATGGTAGTGCTTCTCATTCTTTCAGCTTGTGGAAGCGGAGAACAAGAAAAAGAGGATATCACTGAGATCCAATTGCAGTCTGAGGGCTTGATCACCCAATCATCACAAGAAGTGACTGAGCACCCTACCTTTGAGCAATTGACTGGTTTATTTGAAAAGCTCATCGAAAACAACCCGGAAGGTACACTGGGTTTGGTGCCATTAGCTGAAGAAACAATAAACCATCTGTCTGCTTTTTTTCCTGCTAAACTCATGTCATACTACCAAACTATAAACGAAGCTGTTTCTTTTGAGGAAGAACACTTACATATATTTTCGTCCGTATACGAAAAAGAAGACGAGGCGGTTACTTTCACCATTTATCAATTTGAGTCATCATTAAAAATTCTGGAGTTTTTCATGGCTTTGGATAGTATCTATCAAACAAATCCCAATTTGGTTATTAATGAAATAAAAATTGATGGTTTAGAGGGATGGGAAGTTTTAGGTAAGAATGGAGAAAAACATGAAGTTTGTTTGGTCTTGCCGGATACCCGACTTATACAAGGCAGTGCTGCTAAAGTTTTTATGGGCGATCTCAATGCCATGTTTTCCGAACTTAGTTTAACCAGTTTATAATAAACTGTCAACTCGCTTCATTATCATATGAAAAAAAAGACCATTGCAATCGTAACAGGGGGGTTCAGCGAAGAGCGAATCATTTCACTGAAAAGTGCTAAGTTTGTTGAAGACAATTTAGATAAAGAAAAATACAAGTCCCGCCGAATAATCATCGACCTCGACAAATGGTATGAAGAGGATAGCGGGGTTCAAATTGACAAAAATGATTTTTCACTTCAGATCGGAGCTGATAAAATTACCTTTGATTTCGCCTTCCTTATTATTCATGGTCCACCAGTAGAAAACGGATTAATTCAAGGTTATTTCGACTTGTTAGGTATCCCATACAGCACTTGTGATACTTTTACGTCAGCATTGTGTTTTAATAAGCAGGCAACAAAAAACTATTTAAAACCATTTGGAATCCCGATGGTAGATTCCATTTTATTTACCAACAATGAACAGCCTACACAAGAAGATATAAAAAGGCTGGGTTTTCCCATATTTGTAAAACCCAATAATCACGGGTCAAGTTTTGGAATATCTAAAGTAAAAAATTTAGGAGAGCTTAAAGTTGCCTGCGAAAAAGCTTATGCATTCGATAACGAAATATTGATAGAACAATACATGGAAGGCCGGGAGTTTTCCTGTGGCGTCGTTAAAAAAAGTGGAAAAACTACTGCCCTACCGGTAACAGAAATAATTTCAGAAACAGAATTTTTCGATTTTGCTGCTAAGTACGAACACAAAAGTCAGGAAATCACTCCTGCAAAAATCACCAAAGAACAATCAGATATTTGTCGAAAATCAGCAGCTAGAATTTACGATTTACTTTCCTGTAGAGGTATGGCTCGAGTAGATTTTATTTTGCACAATGGTATTTTCAAGATACTGGAAGTAAATACTGTCCCGGGTTTATCACCCGAAAGTATAATTCCTGCACAGGTCAAGGCTATGGGATGGAGTTATGAGGAGTTTTTGGAGGAGTTGGTGGAGGGGGTAAAAATGAAAGAATAAAAATCAGGTCAGCGGTTTCCCACTGACCTGATTTTTATTTCAAAACAATTACTATTAGTATCAATTAATAACCTGGGTTCTGAGGTAGTGAAGAACCTAAGTCAATCTCCCTAACAGGGATGGGCATAACTGTCTGGTTATCACCAGGCATAAGTCCATTGATAATAGGAAGTCCATTTCTCAATAAGTCCATTCTTCTATGTCCTTCGAAACAAAGTTCTTTACGTCTTTCATCAAGAATAGTCATAAGGAAATCATTTCCATCAGCGAAATCACTTGATTCGAAAGGATCTAGACCCGCACGATCGCGAAGTGTATTAATTATGTCTAAAGCTTCTCCATCAACACCATTAGCTATTTTCGCAAGTGCTTCAGCTCTATTCAAGTACATTTCAGTAATACGAATCATCGGTGCATTGTCAGAGTTGGTTGTTGCATCCGGAAATTTAGTGGTATATACCAAAGTTCCGGCGGGATTTAACTGGTGGAGATCTTCAAATCTTCTATCACCATCTTCAAAAGCGTCCAACAAGTCTTGGCTGAATGGACAGTCACCTCTTGCACCTGCCTCGGCCGGATTATAGAATGAAGCCCATCC
Organism: Saprospirales bacterium; assembly: GCA_007693915.1. GTDB lineage: Bacteria > Bacteroidota > Bacteroidia > Chitinophagales > Saprospiraceae > PWJY01. The sequence goes on from RECS01000121.1 coordinate 18,823, forward strand.
ACCAGATCCTGTGCGAGAATTATCAGCGGCAGTCATAGCTACATCAAAAATAGTCTCAGGAGTCAACTGATTGTAGAAGTTGTAATTTGGCGCAAGTGCATAATTTCCTTCTTCAATAACCATAAGTGCGCGCTCTGCTGCATTTACATTATCGTCTTTATAAAGATACAGCCTGCTTAACAATCCATTAGCAGCACCTACACTTGCTCTAGTTCTTCCATTTACTTCCGGAAGATCTGGCAATGCCTCGAGAAGGTCATTTTCTATAGCAGCATAAACTTCGGCTACAGTGCTACGCGCTGGGAAAACAAAATTTCCGTCCAGTACATCGGGAGCAGTAACTATAGCTATACCTGGAGAAGCACCATTGTCATAAGTATAAGGCTGGGCAAATAAATTTACCAAACTAAAATTCACAATTGCTCTAATGAACTTGGCTTCAGCAATTACTTGGGCTTTTTCAGCTTCACTAAATCCAGGATCATCAACCCCAGGTACCCGATCAATAACAGCATTTGCAGCTAAGATAGCACGATAATGATCTCGAAAAATAGCTCCAATTGATGTGTTATCTGCTAATACACTACTATTATTAATGGCCTGTAAGGTAGGAAATGAACCAATAAAATTGACATTATCTGCCTGGAAATCTGCAATAATTTGCGGCATAGCGCCAAAAACATCCAAAAACAGAATTCTTCCATATGCACCTGTTAAGCTTGCTCTAGCGGCTAATTCATTATCAAATGCTGCTTCTGTGGATAAATCCTGTTCCGGCTCTATTTCCAATCTGTCTTCACATGCTGAAAAACCAACAAGAAGAACTGCTAGTAATAAATAAAATATATTTTTCATAAAAATTTAGATTTTAATAGTTAATGATTAGAATGTTACATTGAGTCCAAATGTGTACATTTTTCTCTGTGGAATAACGAAGAAAGACTCACCTTGTACTAAGTTACTAGTACCAGTATCTGAAACCTCGGGATCCTGACCTCTAAAGTCTGAATCCTTAATTGTAAGAAGGTTATTACCTCTAAAGTAAACATTCAAACCTTTAATCCAATTAATTCCCAAATCTCTTACAGGTAAGTCATATCGTAAAGTTAAAGATTTTAATCTTAGATAAGAACCATCCATTAATTGATTGGTAGATCTTTGTGCAAAAATACCCCTAGTTGGGCTATCTTGAGCAGGTGCAAATGCTACATCACCGGGATTTTCCCATTGGTCAAGTAGAATTGTTGATTTATTAAATCCTGAAACGGGGTTTTCAGTAAATCTTAAATCATCTATCATGACGTAGTTTCCATAAGTGTAATTAAACAATCCACTCAATGTCAAATTCCTGTAAGCAACATTAAAGTTTAAGCCTCCAATAAAATCAGGAATTGCATTACCAACATAAACTCTATCACCTTGAGTAGGACTAGTTGTTGGATTGCCCTCACTGTCTAACCACTCTGCATTTCCGGTTTCTGGATTAACACCTAAATATCTAATAAGATAAAACTCATTGGCAGATTTCCCAACAACAGCTCTTTGAGAAGCGGAACCGGCAATAAATTTGTTGCCATCTGAGTCTTCAGTAGCATTGGGTAAGCTGGTAACCTCATTATCAATAAAGCTGATATTTCCACCCAAAGAAATCCTCCAATTTTCATTGCTGAAAATATCAAAATTAAAATCAACATCAATTCCAGTATTGACCATATCTCCGGCATTCTCAGTAATTACCCCAAATCCACTTGTTTGAGATATAGGTCTGTTAAGTAGCAAATCTTCTGTATCTTTTCGCCAGTAAGAAACACCCAAATCAAAGAAATCGGCTATTCTACCACTTATTCCAATATCAAATTGAGTTGTTTGCTCCCATCTCAAATCAGGATTGGCTGCTTGAATCGGCCTCAAACCAGGAGCACCATTATAATCTGATGCAACACCTGCAGCATACAAACCAAGTGATGGAAATGTTCCAATTCTATCATTTCCAGTTACCCCATAACTTGTTCTTAAACGAACGTCAGAAAATATGGTAGAACCAGCAAGGAAACTTTCTCTACTCATATCCCAACCTGCACCAACTGCCCAGAAGTTACCCCATCTGTTGTCGGCACCAAATCTCGAGGAGCCATCTCTTCTAATTGAAGCCTCAAAAAAGTACTTATTATCCAAATCATACTGTACTCTTGAAAAGAATGAAGCCAATGCCCACTCCGATCTTGTTGCACTTGTGATAGATGGAGATGCACCACTAGATACATTTCTCAATGCATCAGCTGCATAGCCAGATGCTTCAACTGTTGTTGATGCAAACAAAGATGTTTCAAAACTCTGACCAACTAGAACACTAAAATTTGACCTGTCACCCAATGGAGTATTATACCTTGCAGTGTTAGTCGATAGCCATTTTTGATCATTTAAGACCCTTTTATAACCATATCCACCAGGACTAATCTCTTCAGGGTACCTTATGGTCTCCTCTGTTGTTAAAAAATCAAGACCAACATCTGCCCTCAAAGTGATTTGACCATTACCTACTCCAGGTATTGAATACTCACCAAAAAGGTTACCTGTTGTTCGGTCAGATATAAAATCAATAACTGAAAGGTCAGCAATAGCAATTACATTGGCGATAAAACCAGTTCTTCTGTATGAACCATCCGGATTAAACGCAGTAACTCGTGGATCCTGAAGATAAGCAGAAGTCAAAGGAGCAAATGTACTATTCTCAGCACCCACCCTTCTCATATTTGCTCTACTAATCGATAAGTTAGATCCAAATCGGAAATTTTCACTTACTCTATGAGTTAAATTCAAACGTCCTGACAACTTCTCCATGTTGTTTCCAATAACATAGTTCTCTTCATCAGAGTAAGAAGCTCCGACGTAATATGTAGTACTTTCGTTTCCACCATCAAAACTAAGTGAAGTACGGAAAGAAGTAGCTGTTTGTAATACACCATCCTGCCAATCAAAGTATGGGAGTTCTTCAGGAATTGGGGCTCCTAAGATAGTTAAAAACTCCTCTGAATTCGTCATTGAATAAGTGTCCGTTGGTCCACCAAAACCATAAGAGGTGCTAAAGTTAATGTTGTTGGTTCCTGCTCTACCACTTTTTGTAGTAATCAAAACTACACCATTTGAACCCCTTGAACCATAAAGCGATGCGGCTGATGCATCTTTAAGTACAGAAATTGACTCTATGTCATCCATTGACATATTCATTAAAGGATTCAAACCAGTTCCTCCCCCCAAGGTATTTGAATAATTTCCATCATTTAATGGAACACCATCAACTACAAATAATGGCTGACCACCTGCATTAAGGGAGGCAACACCTCTGATACGGATATTTGTAGCTGCACCTAACAATCCGGAAGAATTGGTTATCTGAACTCCTGATGCCTGTCCTTGAAGGACTTCCTGAGGGGAAACTGCAGGAATGTTATTAATTGCATCACCACTGACGGTAGATACACTGGAGACCAAAGACCTTCTGGTTTGTTCTCCATAGGCAACAATAACGACCTCATCTAATGCCAGATCACTCTCATCCATTACAATAATGTAATTATTAGAGGGACCTAACTCGATCATCATATCGCGATAACCTAAATAAGAAACTTTTAAAGCTTCAGAACCATCGGGCACCGAAAGTTGAAAGTTTCCATTGAAATCTGTAATAGTACCAACATTACCTGCATCGACTACAGATACTAAGGCACCAATTAATGGCTCATCCTGTGAGTCAGTTACCGTTCCGGTAATTGTACGCTGGGCATACATTTGACTCAAACTAAACAGAGCTGCAAACGCAATAAATAAAATTTGTTTCATAAGCTAAATTTTTATTGACTAACTGAATGATTAAATAATTTTCAAACTTATAACTCGATTATTAAATCGTTTACGGTAAGTTAACCGCTGCTTAACATTTGGATAAAGGTATAAACTTTTTTAATTTACAAAAAAAAATGTAGGAAAAAATTTATTTTTCTATTGAAGAATTCAAAATAGGTCTAAAAATAGAACGGTGAATCTTTAGGCGGGATTAAACCTTTCAAAATTAGGAAAACCATTTGTCAGTCAATGGTTTATGACAGAAAGTTAGGTTCAAGTTCTCTTGAACACTACCTTCCATTGAAGTATGTTAACTATGAAAAATTAAAATTGAAAATTACAACAACCCTTGACTCAGGGCAATAGATCTCAACTCCTTATTTGAGCTGACTCGCAACTTCTTCATGATGTTCTTACGATGTACACTTACTGTTTGGTCACTAATGTATAGTTTATCAGCTATTTCCCTATTGTCTTTCTCCGATGCAATTTCTGTAAGGATCTCCATTTCCCGACGGGTAAGGTAATTTTTCAAGAGAAAAGAATCCTCAACCACCCAAACATCGCTTTCATTTCTGCGAAGTAATCCATTATTAGTTGGAGAAAAACTGACGCCCTGTCCCATAAAAGCAACTCCATCAAGAACTTCTTCAATAGCAACCTTTAATTCTTGAATATCAGAGGTCTTAAGAAGGTAGCCATCGGCTCCTTGTTTAAAAGCACTTTTAACGAACTTATTGCTGTCATACGAAGTGAGAATAATTATCCTGGATTTGGGTTTGCTTTCCTTTATCTTATAAATTATATCAAGACCATCGATAACAGGAAGTTTGATATCCATAATTAGAAGATCAAAATCTCCCCTCTTGCAGTATGCCATCAAGTCTTCTCCATTATGAATACAATGACCTAAATGAAGCTCGTATTTACCATTGCAATTAACCAATAGGTGCTTTAAACCTTCAACGAGGAGTTTCTGACCATCCGCCAACACAACATTTATCCTCTTCATTTAAAAAAAACAGTTTTTTAAAAAACTTAAATTCAAAAAATATCGACCTCAGCTCATCCACAAATCACCAAAGGTTTTCAAATTCTTATGCAATACTAAGTAAAATAATTTTTAGAAAAAAATTTTTTTACCTGAAAAAGTTATCCCAAAAAAAAACAAAGCATTCTAACAATCAGCACAACTAAAAAAATACTTGATTAAGGGACAAACAAAAAGAGGAGGTAAAAATACCTCCTCTCAAATACTCGCATGATTAAAAAGGACTAACCTTAAAACCATAAAAATGAAAAGGACCACTAATTCTTTTTCCCTAAACGGCTTTAGTGTATCTGTTCACACTCTTGCCGTAGCGGGCGTAAATTTTTTCTTTAAGTGCCTTTCTTGCGAAGAATATCCTACTCTTCACTGTACCAAGTGGCAACTCTAAATGATCGGCTATTTCCTGATATTTATAACCCTCAAAATACATTTCAAATGGGCTCTTGATGTTTTCTTCAAGCTCTTGCACCATCCTTGTTAACTCCTCCATCATAATATTTGATTCCGCATCATTTCCTATAGTCGCTCCTCCGGAATTGATGTAATACATATTGTCAGTGCTGTCAAAAATGGTATTGGCTTTGGACTTTTTGCGATAGTTATTGATGAAGATATTCTTCATTATAGTGAATAACCAAGCTTTGAAATTTGTACCGGGTCGGAATTTATCGCGATTTGTCATTGCCCTGAACGCCGTTTCCTGATACAAATCCTTTGCCTCCTCTACATTCTTAGTTAAATTGTAAGCAAATGCATTAAGCATGTTGGTTAACTCTTGAAACTTGTTTTGAAACTCTATGGTTGACATAACTTCTAATTTTGTTATTGATGACACAAATATAAGATACTGTTTAATAATAGACAAAAAAAAATCAAACAAAACTCAATAAACTTTACATGTCAACTATTTTATTGGTGCCTAAATAACTGCATTTCAAGTTGTTATATCATTTGTTAATTTTTTATTAATTATTGAAGTTTCAGTAATTACTGAAAGATTAGTGACAAATTGTACCCTACATGTCTACTTCTGTGCCTTCAGGAACAAAACTATAGCAACAATCCCAAAGATAAGATTTGGCAACCAAATTGCGATAAAAGGATTTGCCCCCGGGCTCAATGCGTAGGTAATGGAGAATTTACCGATGAAAACAAACAATGCACCAATCCCTATACCAAATGCCAGATGTAGACCGACTCCTCCCCTAACCTTTCTAGATGCCACAGAAAAACCTATCATAGTCAATATCAAAATAGAGAAAGCTTCAGCGGTCCTGCGATAGTATTCAGCCAATATCCGGGATGATCGACCCACGCCCTTTGACAATTCCCTTTCCATGTGCTGCTGTAATTGGGGCGAGGTCATCATTTGTATATCTTTGCCCAGTGTCACAAAATCATCCGGATATAAATTCAACACTGTATCGATATGCTCGCCAATAAAGACTTCATAATTTCCCCAACCCTCCCCTAAAGTCCTGATTTCATAGTCATTAATCCGCCATTCATTGGGATGATTTATTAGCCTCATGTTTCTAGCCTTAAGCACTTCAACAAGACGACCAGCTTCATTAAATGTTTCTATTCGCACATCCCTGCAACTTGTATCCACTCTACTATAAAACCTGATATAAATTTTCTGCTCAGGATTTAAAAAAAAGTGAACATCCTGATTTCTACTCTCTACCCTATCAGGTCTCACGTAGGTATATTCAAAACTCAGTCTTTGATCATTACTCATCGGTATGAGGTAGTGGTTGGAGATGAGGTGAAGAATCATAATAAAGACTGCTGAAAACATATAGGGCACAATCAACCTTTTTAGACTGATACCTGCACCCAGCATAGCTATAAATTCTGTATCTCTTGCCAAACGAGAAGTAAAAAACACTACTGCTATCAAGGCAAATAAAGGCCACAATATCCCATTGATAAAAGGAATGAAGTGGAGGAGGTAGTCTGTAAATATCCTGCCAAAAGGAATATCCGTCTTCAACAAATTCTCCAGCTTCTGACTAATTTCAATTACCAGTGCAATAACGCTAAACAGCAAGCAGGTAAAAAAAAAGGTAGCCAGGTACTTCCTGATTAGATAAAGATCTAGTTTTTTTACTTTCCATTTACTCATCTGTGTAGAATAACTAAGTAACTCATCAATTGAGTATTAAATCCGCGTTTTTATTTGGTTAATATGGCTATTTTTCCACTCTGTAAATCTATCCTCAGCTATAGCCTTTCTGGCCTCATTAACCAGCCAAAGGTAGAATGTTAAATTTTGAACACTAGCAATTTGTGGCCCTAGCAATTCACCTGAATGAAAAAGATGCCTGACATATGCCTTGGAATAATTCCTGCCAAATTCTGTCGGACTGTCCGGATCTAAAGGACTAAAGTCATCAGCCCACTTGGCATTTTTTATATTGATTATTCCATTGATTGTATAAACCAATCCATGTCGCGCATTGCGGGTAGGCAGAACACAATCAAACATATCAATACCTCTATCAATGCACTCCAGCAAATCAGCAGGGGTACCCACTCCCATCAAGTATCTTGGTTTTAATTCTGTCAGGTAATCAGTACTTAAATCCGTCATATCATACAATACGTCAGCCGGCTCACCAACGGATAACCCACCAATCGCATTAGCCGGAAAATCCATTTCTGAAATAATTTGCGCAGATTGACTGCGCAGATCTTTAAATGTACCACCCTGAACTATGGGAAAAAGATATTGCTTATAACCATACAATGGATCTGTGGAATCAAACTGTTCATTACACCTTTTTAACCACCTGTGCGTCATCTCCATGGATTGTTTTACATAAGTTTTCTCAGCGGGAAAAGGAGGGCACTCGTCAAATGCCATGATGAAGTCAGCACCAATCTGTCTTTGGATATCCATTACATTTTCAGGAGAAAAAAAGTGACGCGATCCGTCAATATGAGACTGAAACCACACCCCTTCCTCCGTGATCTTACGCATATTACTCAGTGAATAAACCTGATAGCCGCCACTATCGGTAAGCATATGACCGTCCCAGTTAATAAACTTATGCAATCCTCCACCCTTATTTAGAATTTCAGTGCCAGGTCTTAAGTATAGGTGGTAGGTATTCCCTAAAATTATTGGGGCACCCACTTCATCTTTCAACATTTGTTGATTTAGCCCTTTGACACTTCCTATAGTACCCACGGGCATGAAAACCGGAGTATTGATTTCTCCCTTTTCAGTTCTGATGGTACCAGCTCTGGATTTACCCTCAGAGGATTTACTTTGAATTTTGAACTCCATTAGCTATCCATTTATCTTTTACATTTCAATGAAATTTTTCTGTTTGGAAAAGTAAATCTAAAAAATTTAATCTTTAGCACCTAGTCAATAAAATGCTTAACGCAAGTGGCTATTTTTCAATCAGCTCACTCTTCTATTATAGTCCAATCTTAGCAAAACACCCATCATTAATGTAAAAACCATGAGAGAAGAGCCACCATAACTCATAAATGGCAAAGGGATTCCGACAACTGGCATCAGCCCCATAGTCATCCCAATATTAATCATGAAGTGGACAAATAAAAATCCGCCCACACCATAAGCATATGCCCTCTCGAATACGCCTTTCATTTTTTCTCCAATCAGAAATATCCTACTAATCAATATCGCATAGAGTATGATTACCGCAGCCCCGCCTACAAAGCCTTGTTCCTCCCCCACTGTTACAAAAATAAAATCTGTATTCTGCTCAGGAACGTAGTTCAATTTTGTCAGCGTTCCATTTAAATACCCCTTCCCCATCAAACCACCACTACCTATGGCAAGCTGAGATTGCAGGACATTGTACCTTGAGCCGTGTGGATCTGAGAGGCTTGGTCTAAGCCATACATTAATCCTGTCCTGTTGATGGGGCTTTAAAACGTGCTCAAAAGTATAAGTGGTACTAAAACTGAACAGACTTGCAAGAATAATTGCCGGTCCATATAGAAAAAACAATCGCTGTTCGCGAGTAGTCAACAAAAAAACCAATGAGGTGAGGAAAAACATGACCATTAATACTATTGAACCAATCTGCCAATCGAGAAACATGATTAATATTGCAAGAGTAAGACAAAGTGAAAATGCAAGAAACCAGGGGTGTCGATTAGGAAAATGGAATATAATTAAAATTGAACCTAACATGAGTAGCACAAAAACTACAAGAAAGAAATCAAAAATAATTGAAGCGATAAACAACAATATAATGGATAGAAGGGCAATGAACCAAATGGGATGCGCTCCTTCCCTGTATAGAACAATAAGAAGAGCTGAGTACGTTATTGCCATTCCTGCATCCGGTTGCAACATGATCAGACCAACAGGTAGACCAATTAATGCAAGGCTAGAAAAAAAACCCTTATTAGTAGTTAAATCAGTTTTATGAAAACTCAAGAATGAAGCTAAAGCAATGAGCGCCGGAAATTTTGCTAATTCGCCTGGTTGCACAGAAAATGCTCCAAAAGTAAACCATGATTGAGATCCTTTTATTTCCGCCCCAAAGAAGAGAATTAACACTAAAGAAATACAGGCCAGCAACAAAATAGGGTATGAAAAAATCTTCCAAAAAACAGGATTAATAATAATGGATGCAGCGAGCAGTACAGTCGCCAATCCTATCCAAACCAATTGCTTGCCGTATGAGGTCGAGAAATTAAAAATAGAAGAATGCACTGAGTCCTGGAATTCTACGGCATAAATCATCAACCAGCCGATGGTAATTATAGACAAAAGTATCCAAAGGGTTATCCAATCAAAGTTGCCCCTGACCTTAGATCTATATTTACTCATCTTCTAACGACCTTTTTAGATGATCTGCAAAAGTCTCATATGGGATATTGGTGTTCATTTCAAAAGCCCCGGGAAATTCTGTTCTGACTTTCCTTAAATCCTCAAGTGTATCCCATCGATCAAAATAAGTACCTGTTAGTATTCTAAAAAAAGGATCCTGAAAAACCCATTCTGATTTCAACTCTGGAAAACTTCTTCTTAATTCTCTCTCGAGTCTGTCTAGTTCCCTTCTTTCTCTTGTTATTGCTATTACAATTCTCCATCCTCTGACATAGGGCCGCTCTTCTTTGACATAAAAAAAAGCTTCTCTTGCTTTTTCGACACCTGAGGAAGCGTGCAATTCCAGATGCTGCGCATTGGACGGATTCCATAAAAAAAGTAAAAAAAATATTGATGCAAACAATAGCCTCATCATAGCTCTGGATTTTGAGTTAGGAACAGTACGACAGAATCAGGCAAATTCCGTATTACAAAGATAAGAAGTATTATAAACTTACAGGTTCAATATTTTTAAAGCTGATGAAGTTCCGAGTCGATTTGCTCCTGCTAGAATGAGTGCCTTGGCACTAGCGAGATCACGGATACCTCCTGAAGCTTTTATTTTGATACCATCGGGCAGTTTAGATCGCAAGTAACTAATGAGTTTCAGCTGATCCTCGGGAACTTGATAGCCGGTGCTGGTTTTTATATAAGTAGCATTATTATTTATACTAATTTCCAAGACCTTTTCTAATTCTTCTTCGGTTAAAAGAGCTGCCTCAATAATTAATTTAATGGCTTTATTTTTGATCCTGCAAGCCGTTGTTAAACTATCAATTTCACTTTCCACCTCCACCCAATTGTTGTTCTTAACCGCTGCTATGTTAATTACAGCATCAATCTCATCAACTCCCTGATCAATACATCTCTTTATACTATCCACCTTAGTTCCAATGTGATCATATCCCAATGGAAAACCGATTACCGTTGCAAGTTTAACATTACTATCCTTCAATGCAGTTTTGGCTGTTTTTATATAATAAGGTGGTAAGCAAACTGCAGCAAAGCCATGATTTATTGCCTCATCGCATAATCTAAGGATATCAGTCTCTGTGGTTTGAGCTTTTAAAAGGGTGTGGTCTATATATTCATTAATGTTCAAGGACATAGGGATTTAATTTGGATGCAAGATAAATCTATTTTGAATAAATAACTTATCAAAAGGAGCAGTTTTAACCATAATTTTTATAACCCACTGAAAACCTATTGCTTAAAAGGTCACTTTATAATGTAAAAATTTTATATAAAATTAGATCTACTCACAAGACCTACTTAAATTATTTATTACCTTAGCGCAGAAAAATAACTTAGGAAAATCAATACTGAATGAAAATACGATATTTTGATTTTATCCAACAGACTTATGACTTCCCGCAGGAGGAATTCGACGTCAAGGATGGAGAACTTTTGTTTAACGATATTCCCATGATGGAATTGGTGGAAAAATTTGGCACACCATTGAAATTTTATTACCTTCCAAATATATCCAGAAATATACAGCGCGCAAAAAAATGGTTCAAAAAAGCCATTAATGAGAACCAGTACAAAGGTACCTACAAGTATTGTTATTGCACCAAGAGTTCGCATTTTTCTTTCGTCCTCAAAAAGGCCTTAGAAAACAATATCAACTTAGAAACATCTTATGCCACTGATCTTGATATCATTCAAAAATTGCACAAAGAAGGACACTTTACCAAAAACAATGAAATTATTTGTAACGGCTTTAAAACAGATCAGTATCTGGTAAAAATAGGGGAACTTCACCGAGACGGATTTAAAATAATTCCGGTGATTGACAATCCATTCGAACTGTCTAAACTTACTGATCACATAGATGGAAAAATGGATATAGGTATTCGCATCGCCTCGGAAGAGGAACCTAAATTTGAATTCTATACCTCGAGATTGGGCATTGGATATAAAGACATTGTGCCATTATACAAAAGTAGAATTCAAAAAGACGAAAGGCTCAATTTACGAATGCTGCACTTTTTTATCAATACCGGCATAAGAGATAATGCCTATTATTGGAATGAATTTTTTAAATGCCTAAAACTATATGTGGAATTAAAGAAGGTTTCCCCAGGTCTTAATGCATTTAATATTGGTGGGGGAATGCCCATCAAAAATTCACTCGCCTTCAACTACGATTACTCCTACATGATTGATGAAATCGTCTTCCAGACCAAGAAGTTCTGTGAAGAAGAAGGAGTGGAAGAACCGGATATTTATACAGAATTTGGATCATTTACAGTTGGAGAAAGCGGGGGTGCTATCTTCCGGATTCTGAATCAAAAACAACAAAATGACCGAGAAAAGTGGAACATGATCGACAGTTCGTTTATGACCAATTTACCGGATTCATGGGCACTGTCAAAAAGATTTATTATGCTTCCATTAAACAAGTGGGAAGAGCCTTATGAAAGGGTTTTCCTTGGAGGACTCACCTGTGACAGTGACGATTACTACAATTCAGAACAAAACATCAATGCCATTTATCTTCCCCAATACAGAGCCTCAAAGCCCTTGTACATAGGTTTTTTCAATACAGGAGCTTATCAGGAATCGCTTGGCGGATACATGGGTCTACAGCATTGTCTTATACCCAATCCTAAAATCTTACTTATAGACAAAGATGGCGAAGGTGATCTTAAATTTGAGATTTTCGCTGATCAGCAAAGCCCTGAAGCCATGATGAAAATTTTAGGATATTAAATTTAGTAAGCAAAAAAAATAGAAATGGAATCAAATACATATGCCGGAATACCGGCAGAATTGCACCAGTACGAAAATGCTAAGGTAGTTCTAATTCCGGCACCATACGATGGTACAAGCACATGGGGCAAGGGTGCTGACAAAGGCCCTGCCGCTTTTTTAGATGCCTCAGAAAACATGGAGCTCTACGATATTGAAACCCAATCTGAACCCTATAAAGTAGGCGTACACCTAACTGAATCACTACCCAATTTTGAATCTCCGGGTCAGATGGTAGATCATCTTCAATCAGAAGTAAGTCGTCATTTGAAACACAACAAGTTTACCACTGTATTCGGTGGCGAACACTCTGTAAGTATTCCTTGTATCAGAGCTTTTCGTCAGCATTTTGGACAACTCACCGTTTTGCAGTTAGATGCCCACGCCGACCTTCGCCCCTCCTATCAAGGCACTCCCTATAACCATGCTTGTGCCGTGGCAGAAGCAGTTAATACAACCAATTTAATTCAAGTGGGAATCCGATCCATGGATAAAAGCGAACTTACCCACATGAAAAGGGAAAATGTTTTTTTTGCTGAAGACATAAATAAGGACAACCACTGGATAGATAAAGTAGTAAATAAATGTGAAGGCAATGTTTACATTACCATTGACCTGGATGTATTCGACCCTTCAATCATGCCCTCTACCGGCACACCTGAGCCCGGAGGATTAGCCTGGTATGAAACCTTGGAGTTGTTAAAAAGAGTATGTTCCGAAAAAAAGGTTGTTGGCTTTGACATTGTAGAATTGTGTCCTGTCGAAAGCAATTGGGCTTCTGATTTTTTAGCCGCAAAACTATATTATAAATTATTGGCTTATCTACAGGATAAATTGAAATAAAAAAACTAAAACATGAAAAAACCAATTAGCACTTTTATCGAAAAGTACTACCTGCATTTTAATGCTGCCACCCTTGTCGATGCAGCACATGGATACAGTAAGCAACTGGAGGACGACGGAAAAATGATGATCACCCTCGCTGGCGCAATGAGTACCGCAGAAATGGGCAAAATACTAGCAGAAATGATCAGGCAGGATAAAGTACAAATCATATCTTGTACGGGTGCCAATCTAGAAGAAGATGTAATGAATTTGGTTGCGCACGATCACTATAAAAGAATCCCCAACTGGAGGGAATTAACTGCAAAAGAAGAAAGGGAATTACTAGATCAGGGACTCAATCGGGTCACCGATACTTGTATACCTGAGGAAGAAGCATTTCGAAGAATTCAACATAAAATTCACCGACGGTGGAAAGAAGCAGAAGCAAGTGAAAAACGCTATTTCCCGCATGAATACCTTTACCAACTTTTGAATGAGGGTGATCTGGAAGAATACTACCAAATTGACCCTAAGGACAGCTGGATGATTGCAGCAGCAGAGAAAAACCTGCCAATAATTGTACCGGGCTGGGAAGATAGTACTTTGGGAAATATTTTCGCATCCTACTGCATTAAAGGAGACTTAAAACCTTCGACAGCAAAATCAGGTATCGAATACATGACTTTCCTAGCAGATTGGTATGTTAAAAATTGTCTCGGAAAAGGTATTGGATTCTTTCAGATTGGAGGAGGAATAGCCGGAGATTTCCCCATTTGTGTAGTACCTATGCTCTATCAGGATATGGAAATGGAAGACATACCGTTTTGGAGCTATTTTTGTCAAATTTCAGATAGCACCACCAGTTATGGCTCCTACTCCGGAGCAGTGCCCAATGAAAAAATTACTTGGGGAAAACTGGATGCTGACACCCCTAAGTATATGATAGAATCCGATGCAACCATAGTTGCGCCACTTATCTTCGCTCATGTATTAGGCTGGTAACCAAGTCAGTTTAATTTATGAAAACTTCAACCTTTGGTGAGTTTTTTCATTTAATTTACGCGTAACACAAAAGAAACTATTTTGAAAACGATCATTTTCTTACTCCTTTTCTTTACCTCGGGTCACCTACTTGGTTTGGATTCAATAACGGATAAATTAAAAATTGAAGAGCCTGAAGTCAAAGTGGTAAATTTTGATCAGTTAAGCCCCTATCTGTGTCCCGATTCTGATAGCGAAACCACCTATATTGTCAATTTCTTTGCTACTTGGTGCAAGCCGTGTGTAGATGAATTGCCTTACTTTTTAGAGTTGCACAAAAACTATAGAGAGGAGGGTTTGCATTTTATCCTAATCAGTTTGGACTTTCCTCAACACCTGGAAAGCAGATTAAAGCCTTTCTTAACAGAAAATTCAGTTACTGCAGAGGTGTTTTTACTTGATGATCCCGCTGCAAACGACTGGATTCCAAAGGTAGATGAGAGTTGGTCCGGAGCCATACCCGCTACCATTGTATGCAGAGGCGGAAAAAGTTCTTTTTATGAAAAAACTTTTCACTCAACAGATGAGTTGATTGAATTGATACAACCTTATTTAAACCAATAATTTACACCATAAAATTTAAACCAATGAAAAACACAACTTTAAGTTTTATCCTTTTCTCCATAATGTTCCTTTTTGCCGGAATTCAACTACATGCCAGCGATGGCGGTGGTCTAAAAATTGGAGATGTCGCACCGGATTTTTCCTTAAAAAATATTGATGGCAACTACGTTTCCATGAGTGATTATGAGGATGCTGCCGGATTCATCATTATTTTTTCCTGTAACCACTGTCCTTTTGTGGTGGCAGTTGAGGATCGCATGATAGCGCTACACGAGCGATATGCACCTATGGGTTGGCATTTGATCGCTATCAATCCTAATGATCCTACTGTAGTTCCAGACGATAGTTTTGAAAAAATGATTGAAAGAGCTCAAGAAAAAAACTTCCCTTTTCCCTACGTCAAAGATGTTGGTCAGAAAGTTTTTCCTCAATACGGAGCCACTCGAACTCCTCATGTCTTTTTGTTAGATTCGGATAAAGTAGTGAGATATATTGGAGCCATAGATGACAACACTCGAGACGAAAGTGCTGTGCAGGAAAAGTGGTTGGAAAATGCTATCGCAAGAATCATGAGAGGTATGGATCCAGACCCCTTAGAAACCCGTGCAATTGGCTGTACCATCAAGGTGCAGGAGTAAATGTGTCTGTTTATAAATAAAAAAAATTATACACATCCTTAAAACTGGTTTTATCATTTAAGGATAACTAATAATTCAAACCCACGGGGCAATTCAATTCCCTGTGGGTTTTGTTTGTCAAATCGTAAAAAAAAATATTACAGGTTCTGGAACACAAAATGCCAAGCTCCCAACTGCGTTCTATTATGAAAATTTACCTTAGCTTTGCAAAAACAGTTTGAAAATGAAAAAATTAACGTTTTTCGGTATAGGAATAATGAGTGTGCTTCTGTTCATGGGACTACAGTCATGTGGTACTAGTATGGACTCTGACTATGAAGAATTAGACCTGATGAGACACGGTCTTCCCATTAAAGTAATGGCACCGGCAGATGTAAAAATTGAAACCTCCACTTCCATGGGAACTCAAACCGTAACCATTGATGGTGGAGCTGATTTTGCCATTGAAATATCAAAGGGTGAATTCAACTCAGGAAGCAGAGATAATCTGTTAAATGAGCAAAAAGAATTTGTTACCTCAAACCGTATTTTTCATCAAATACTGCTCGAGGAAGCCGATGGCTTTGTCTATGAATTTAAAATCAATGAAGAAAACTCCAACTTCGGATTCAGACGCGTTTATATTCAAGGGGATTACGAATACATCTTCAGAAACGGGATGGCGAAAATTTTTACCGAAGAACAGGCCTTGAATATGTTCAATGCCGTGAAGCAATAAGGGGAAGCAACTAATTTAAAAATAAGCTGATACTAGTTTTTAGGCTTCTTGATAGAATTCACTACCCAGCAACAACAGTACCGTCAATAAAAAGGCAACAATAAGCATAATTTCGTTTTGCTTAATCTAAAGCAAGAATTGTGCCAATTGTATTTTTTTCTGGGGACTATTTTTTTTCAAACCTGCCCTTTTGTTCCCTATATTTTAGTTTAGAAAAATAGAAACCTTCAAGTCAGGTTTGCTAAGAACTCAACTTATAAAACATAAAAAATCCCCATTCATTGGGTACAAAAATCCTCCCCAATACACTACCTTTAGCAAACTAATGAAAAAATATCTATGTCCTCTTTGGTTGATGAAAATAAAAAATACGAATTAGAAGAACTTCAAAAACATATCCCTACTCTGGGAAAAGGACTCAATAACCGGGATGATAATGTCAAGGGAAAACTGGTTCAGTTTTACTATTATTTGGTCGAGCTGCTCATAGGTGATGAACCCCTGCGATTTACCACAGAGTTTGCAGCCATTTCTTATCTTGGGGTTAAATACAACCTCAGTGGTGATCTGCTTTTCCGCTTGCATGCTTTTAGAAAAACCATGAACAAAGCCGATAACGAAGTGGGTGAAATAGAATGGAAGTCAGGGTTTTATGCGTTATGTCAACTGCTTTTTCACTGCAAAAATGAAACTCTGCCGGCTGAATTCCAGGAATTTCATGTGGCAATTCAAAAACTAAAGAAGCAGCCGGAAAAAAAAGACAAATACATCAGAATTGAAAAAGTCCTGTGGACAGGCAAAAAAACTGAACAGGGTTGGGAGGCATTGAGGGAAGATGAAGGCAGTTCTGCAATAATTTTTGAAGCGCTCACGGATGACTTTAAGAAAAATCTGGAAGAGCTCTCTCAATTGCGCTCTGCAAATGTACTCCTAATGCTTAAGGAAATCAGTGTAGATACTAATGGAATCTGGCGACCAAAAGTCATTATTATAGAACCTGATTTTATCCTCGACGTTACTGCCATTGCCTCCTGTGTAATGAACGATTACGAATTGCCCTCTATCCATTTACTGAAAAAATTCCTACCGCCAAAAACCACCAAATACCTGATGGGTGGACATGTCGCCAATTATTTTCTCGATAGCTTAATCAGCGAGCCTTCCTCTCGTTTTGAAGATTTGATGAGACAATCCTTTTTCATCGATCCGGTCTCTTTCTGTACCTTGCCTGATGAGGATATTAAGTATATCGCGTCTAAGAGCAGGGATTATTATCTAAATATCCAAAAAATAATCAAAAGGAATTTTCTTATCGAAGGTAGAGAATTACATCATTTTTCGGTTGAACCCTCCTTTTACTCACCACAAAATGGAATACAGGGAAGGCTGGATCTGCTGTACCGCAATCCATCCGAAAGAAGAACGGAAATTTTTGAGTTAAAAAGTGGTTCTGTTTTCAAGCCCAATGCCTACAATATCAACGCATCGCATTATGCACAGACCATGCTTTATTACATGATCATCAAAGACCTTTATCCCAATGACATCAATCTTTCTGCCTATATCATATATGCTAAAGAAGCTAGAGAAACTGTAAGATATGCTCCCTCAGTCAAGCATTTTCAGAACAAAACCATGTCAGTCCGAAACAGAGTACTGCTGAATGAAATGAAAATTCAGGACCTGGATAAAATAAAACCGGATCAACTTTTTTCCTATCTCGATCTTGACATCCTTTTGGACGAAAAGGGATTCACCGGTCAGGATGCAGCCAATTTTAAGGGAAGATGGGAGCATCTGGATGAAGTGGAAAAGAAATATTTTCTGCACTCCTATGCTTTTGTATCAAGGGAATACCGCAACTCTAAGGTAAACAATTGGAGAAAAACAGATCGGGGTAATGGACTGTCAGCCATCTGGCTCGAAGACCTCAAATCCAAAGAAGAGCGCTTTTCGATTTATACTGAATTGCGTCTAAAAGAGGACCTAAGCGGAGAAGAAAATCCGCTGCTCATTCTCTCTAAAAAGAATTGTCCACAAAAATTAGCTAATTTCAGAAAGGGTGATGTAGTGGTCCTTTACGCACCTGCCCTTTCATCTGATTCCACCCCTTTTGCCCAAATCTATAGGGCAACCCTCGTGGAAATAGATGGTGAAAAAATCAGCCTCAGGTTAAGAAGCAAACTCTCCAGATCAGATGCACCGGATGCTACCCTAAGCTGGGTTCTCGAACCAGATGTTTTAGAAAGTGGATTCAATCATTTTTTCAGATCCCTGGCCATGTTTTTAAACAGTTCTGCTGAAAGAAGAAGCCTATGGATGGGCAGGCGATTACCGGATCCGGCTAAATTAAAAGATTTTAATCCCATATCCGGTCTAACAGAGGAGCAAAACAGGGTCATCCAAAAAATCATCAGTTCTAAGGATTACTTTTTGTTGTGGGGACCTCCGGGAACCGGAAAAACAAGTGTGGTCATCAAACAATTGATACGCCAATTGGTGGTAGAGGAGAAAGAAAATATCCTTTTGCTGGCCTATACCAATCGGGCAGTAGATGAGATTTGTGATGCTGTCAAATCATGGGGTGAAAAAATGAATGCACTGGCAGTCAGAATAGGTTCTCGTTATGGAGTAGGCGTTGAACATCACGACTTGCTTTTTGACAAACAACTGGAAAAATTCAACAGCAGACGAGAAGTTGTGGAATGGCTCAATAAGAAAAAGATTTTTGTCTCCACCGTATCTTCTTATTATGGCAAGTCTGAATTGCGGAAATTGATCAAATTTGATACTGTTATTATCGATGAAGCTTCGCAAATACTTGAACCCTATCTGGTAGGTTTGGTATCGGGTTTTAATCGAACTATTTTGATAGGCGACCATTGTCAATTGCCTGCCATAGTTACCCAATACGAAAACGAAAGTAAAATAAATGACATCCAACTTAAAGATTTGGGTATGGAACAACTATCGGATTCACTTTTTGAAAGATTGTTCAGATTGTGCTTAAGAAATGGGGCAGATCACGCCTTTGACAAACTGAGTTATCAGGGAAGAATGCATCGAGATATCTGCGATTTTGTCAGCCATCAATTTTACAAAGGAAAACTCCAATGTCTGAACTCTGATATTCCGAATTCTGAGAGATTAAGAGGTGACTTATCTGATTTTTATCCGGCTCAGCTCCCCAATTTCCTCAGGAGTAATCGCAAAATATTTTTGGATCAAGCCGCTGAAGGGTTACCATTAAAAACTCATGAAGAAGAAGCGGAATCTGCGGTGCAGCTCATCAAAACCATTGTAGAAAAATCCGCTTTAAAACCTGAGAACCTTTCTGAAAATCTAATCGGGATTATTTGCCCCTACCGCGCCCAAATCGCATTGATTAAATCCAAACTGGAAAACTGGCATCCTGTTGTCGCTTCTAAAATCACGGTAGATACAGTAGAGCGTTATCAAGGAGGTGCAAGAGACATCATAATCCTATCGCTTTGCATCAATCATCCCTCTCAGTTAAACACCCTCATTAACGCCAACAGGGAAGGTCTTGACAGGAAATTGAATGTAGCACTAACACGTGCAAGGGAACAGCTGATAATTCTGGGCAATAAGGAGATTCTCTCCAGCAACCCCACCTATCAGCAATTGATTGAGAATTGCACAGAGATCAGTTCTGATTTTGTAACAGTATAGGTTCTTTAATTGGCTAACAAAAGTCAATTTTAAATTCAGTCTCGCCAGGGACTAAATATGGGTAGCATTCAATCAGGAAAAATAGAAGTGCAGCAAGAATTTACCAAGCCGAAAGCATGACTCTATACAGTTCTAAATACCTTTGACTTGGGGCAATCTCATTGTGGACAGTAATTTTTGAGTGTTTTTTTAAGATAACTAACAGAGCCATTAAGCACAAAGAAATGATAGCAAAAAGACCATCAAAAAAAGTTAAAAATCTGTTATTTGACAAAAATCAAAAGACTTAGGAGGCAACTTTAGCATAAATCAATTAATTTTAGGAATTAATTTTCTGAGATTAATATTTATTTATTGCCATTTGCCTTAGGAAACACATCTTTTAAAACAGTACAAAAGTTATCAATGAATTTTTTTTCCCTTTTACAACGCTTTGTGATTCAATTATTTCTGATACCCATTCTCCTTGTTGGAATGTCGTCTATCTTCTTCGGTCAACAAACACCTGAGACAGATGTAGAACGGCTACTTCAATTGGCTGAGGAATGGAATAATCAGGATAGAGAACAACTTTCAGAGGCCCTTACAGGCAGGAGAGCGATGAATTTGCCCTTGAGGGTTGAAACTGAAGATGGTTCAATGTCAGAATTGATGAGAATGATAAATGGAGTCCCGGAGTATTACACTACAAATAATGTAGCTGCTGCGATATCTACAGGTACAAATCATGTCCATACCGGTGGTCGCACTCATCTCAATCTCGAAGGGGAGGGCATGATAGTCGGCGAGTGGGATGCGGGGGCAGTCTTGCTTGAGCACCAAGAACTCATTGGTAGGGTATTACAAAAAGATGGTGCAACATCAGTCCACAATCATGCTGTCCACGTTGCTGGTACACTTATAGCCTCAGGAGTACGTTTTGAGGCGCGAGGAATGGCACCAAGGGCATTTCTTTGGGCGCATGATTGGACCAATGACTCAGGAGAAATGGCCCAAGCTGCAGCAGAAGGTTTACTAATTTCTAATCATTCCTATGGTTCATTAGCTGGTTGGGCAAATGGGGACTGGTCCGGCACCCAAGGTGCCCATTGGTGGGGAGATATTTCAATAAGTGAAGAAGAAGATTGGAAATTCGGATTTTATGACAATAGGGCTGCACAATGGGATCAAATTTCATATCTGGCACCCTACTATCTAATTGTAAAATCTGCGGGAAATAACAGGAATGACAATCACTCTGGACCTCATTTTGTTTGGGATCCTGCAATTGAAGAATGGGTAGAATCAAGCGATTTCCGTCAACCCGACGGAGGGCCAAATGGATATGACTGTCTACCAACCTACAGTAATGCAAAAAATATTCTTACAGTTGGAGCAGTGAATACGGTGACTGGAGGATACTCTCAACCCTCAGATGTCCGAATGAGCAACTTCAGTAGTTGGGGTCCAACTAATGATGGAAGAATAAAACCCGATCTAGTTGGTGATGGAGTAAGTTTATTTTCTTCAAATGGAAATGGCATCGCATCTTATAACAATAGCAGTGGAACCTCCATGTCAGGACCCAATGTCGCGGGTTCATTGCTTCTAATTCAAGAATTACACAAAAAACTACACGATGAGTTTATGTGGTCCTCCAGTTTAAAAGGACTTGCCATTCACACAGTAGACCAAGCCGGCATCTCTGATGGGCCGGATTATTCATTCGGTTGGGGACTACTAAATACTGAAAGGGCGGCTGAATTTCTTTTAAATCCGGTATATCACCAAATGCACCAGGAGGTAATCACCTCAGGTGACACCCTGGAATTTAGTATTTTTGGAAACGGTATTGATCCTGTGAAAACTACTCTGTGTTGGACAGACCCTGCAGCAACACCCCTAGCACCATCGCTTAACGATCCCACCTTGCGTCTGATCAATGATCTGGATATGCGAATTATTGCCATTTCGGGTTCTGACTCTGGAATGATATATATGCCCTGGATACTAGACCCTGCTAATCCTTCAGCTGCTGCAACCTCAGGGGATAATTTCAGAGACAATGTAGAAGTGGTCACAGCAGGTATTTTACCCCAAGGAGAATATATTGTAAGAATTACTCATAAAGGCTCAGAACTAGAAGAGGGACAACAGCGCTTTTCACTAATGATTTCAGCACCACCATCTGATTGCAGCATTGATTTAAGTGTGGTGGATTTTACTAATCTATCTTGTGAGAATGCTATGGATGGGGAGGTTGTCCTGGAAGCATCAGGAGGAGAACCGGTTTACTCCTATTCAAAGGATGGAATTAATTTTAACTCCGATAGCCGAATTACAGATTTAAGCTCAGGTTTAAATTATTTTTACGCTACTGACTCTAACCATTGCTTTGGGTATATATCTCAGGCAATGTCTGCCCCGGATCCAATGTCAATTGAAGCAAATGATCAACTGATAGTCCGCATCAATGAACCACAAGAAGAGCGGGTGATTTATGGTTTTTCTAATTCATTCACAGGATCGAACTGGGGAGGAGACCCAACTAATGGTGCGATAACCGCACAAGCTGTAATGGTGGATGATGGTTCCGGAAATCCTGCATTAGGGTGTGGTGATTTGCTGAATACTTCAGAATTAGAAGGGAACATCGCTATAGCGATCAGAGGAAGCTGTCAGTTTGGTCAAAAAGGACTTAGGGCCCAAGAGGCAGGTGCTGCAGCTCTGATTATTATCAATGATGACGGTGCTCCATTCAATATGGCCGGCGGTGATTTTGGAAATCAGGTAACTATTCCGGTCTATATGATAAGTACTCAAAATGGCCAGGAGCTTATCGATCATGTGAATGCCACTGATGTCGTACTCACCGTTGGCACCATCAACTCCATGGGCATGTTGAGTTGTAATGGAGCGCAAGACGGTATTTTACAGCCCTGGGTAAGAGGTGGTAATCCACCCTATAGCTTCGAATGGAACAATGGCGATACTACAGAAATGATTAGCAATTTATCTGCAGGCATCTACGAACTTATTGTGACAGATTCGAGAGGTTGTCAGGATTTCATCAGCATGGTAGTTGAAGAACCGGAAAATTTAAAAGTTGAATTTTCCGAAATCATTCCTGAAAGTTGTCTTGATTTAGCTGATGGCAGTGCGTTTGCTATAGGAAGTGGTGGAACAGCACCCTATCAATTTGAATGGTCAACAGGTCAACAAGGTGCTTTAGCCGATAATTTATGGACAGGTTTACACTTGCTAACCGTTACTGATGCCTCGGGCTGTACCTTGGTCGACAGCGTATTGGTACCTGAACCAATTCCGTTAGCAGTTGAAACTGAAGTCCTCAACACTTGTGCGGATCTTCCTAATGGGGTAATCAACCTAAATCCAATTGGTGGAAAAGCCCCATTTGAAATTGACTGGCCATTTAAGGGTGTGGATGGATCCCAACTAGATAGTATCGGTGAGGGAACTTATACTTTCAGAATTATTGATGCCTGTGACAATCTGTTCATTGACAGTATTGAGATAGAAATTCTTGCCCCGCCTTCAATCCAAAACGTTACAACAGTATCACCAATTTGCGGAGATCAGGAGACGGGCTGGATATCCGTAGAAGTTGATGGAAGATTGGAAAGCATCATTTGGTCAAATGGGGAGGAATCTCTTATGCTGAACGATATTGGAATTGGCACCTACTTTTTAACACTCATTGATGTATGTGGAACGATTGTTACGGACTCTATCCAATTAGATGGACCTGAAGAAATTCAAATAGACATCATTGACCTTCAAAACATCAGTTGCCCCGGTGAAGAGGATGGGGCTATCGCAATTTCAACAAGTGGTGGGACAGGTGCATTAAATTTGGATTGGTCAACAGGAAATAATACCAATTCTTTAGAGGGTCTGAGAGCAGGGTCTTACGTGCTTATTGTAACGGACTCGGTGGGATGCTTTAAGCGGGAAGTATTTGAATTACAGGAGCCGGCGACACTTTTCGCAGATTTTGATTATCTGAAAAATGAACTCAGCGTTCAATTTATAAACCTTGCAGACAGCAACGCCACCTTTTTCTGGGACTTTGGAGATGGGAATACTTCTACTGAAGAAAATCCTGAGCACACTTATTCTGAAAGTGGGATTTATGAAATATGTTTATTGGTTTCAAACGATTGTGAGGAAATAGAGATATGCATTGAGGTTGATGTTAGTCCCAGTACAACAGTTGAAATGAAGAATCAACCCTCATTTGTACTTTATCCCAATCCCGCATCTCAGGTAATCAATATTGAAATCAGCAATTCATTTTCGCAGGAACCCATCAGCGTTTTTAATTCGATAGGACAGTTAATTAATATGATTGCATTTGCTGAGGAAATAAGTTGGGATATAAGTCAGCTACCCCCTGGCTTATACCTGATAAAAATGGATAATTATACTGCAAGATTTATTAAGAAATAAAAGCAAATAACGAAAGGCTCATCTCCGGGTGGGTCTTTTTTAGTTAATATAAATTACCTCGTGAAGAAAACGCATCCCAACCGATAACTCAATGGCAACATTTAGCACCTTTTGTTCAGGAACCATTTGATTGGGGTTCCAAAAGCTTCTATGAGGGGGGATATAAATCTGATTGGTAAAATCAGGAGCCACCGTAAGTTCAAAAAAGATCCCAGTGTAATAGGAAAGCGGAACTTCAAGCCCTCCGCCGACCGTCAAACCGAAAGTAAACTTATTGATCTGATCACTAATTCCCTCATAAAAACTCCGGTCAAATTCTGTTTTTAAGTTGAAATCTCCTCTAAGTCCAACAAGGTAATACAACCTGCTGTCATCAAAAATTTCAAATTTTTGCTTTGCACCCAACATCAGGGATATATTGTGAAATTGGAATTCATCTCTCCTGCCCGGGATTTCATTGCCGGTAATGGGGCTTATGGTTCTTCGTGACCTGAGTGCACTGCCTTTTACATGATACCCAAGTTGCGCTAATAAAGCATAGCTATTTTCTTCTTCCCAACTCTCAATTGAAGCAGCCAAATGGTACTTCATTAAAGTGGAGCGATTGTAATTATTCCACCGTTGTGTTCCCGCTGTCAGGCCTCCTTTGACTGCATAGATAGTGCCCTGTTGCGCATTCAATAGCTGTAGATCAGGATATTGAGGTCCTAAAAAAAAGAAAAGCAGGACAAAAACTTTAATAACAAAGGCATACATACTGTCGTGGTTTTCTGTGAGTAATACCACAAAAATAATAAAATTTTATCTGATTACAAGCACCTGCCCTATACTCAATACATTGGACTCGAGATTATTTGCAGCAATAATTTCATCCACACTTTTTCCATACATCCGCGAAATAGCAAAAAGTGTCTCACCGGCACTGACAGTATGTGTTATGGATCCATTAATCTGTTCTTCATGTTGCGAAGCATATAGTTTATCCTGCACAGCTTCTCCTGCATCTGTAGTGGAATCCGGTCTAGTATTCGCCATATCTCCCGCAGTATCAGAAGTTGCATGTACAATCAATTCCTCTGATGTCTTTGTATCTACTTCCGGTTCAGGAATTACTTCCTCAATTGCAGGACTTTGAGGTTGGCGATTGGTATTTACGGCACGATACCGAACAACATCACCCCTAGACCGCCGCCCTCTCAGGTAAATATTTTGTCCAACGGCAGGTTCTCTGCCTTCATCCATTCTATTTCGTCTGTATAACTGATTGATTCTAACACCATATGCAATTGCTAAATCCTGCATGGTTTCACCTTCTCTGATCCTGTGCTGATTTCGCCCATCCCTGTATGCCCTTCGCATAGGCTGCAAAAAGACATTTCTGTCCGCCGGGAATGGCTCAAAAGCATCATCTATACCCTCATTAAACCTAAGCAAGGCCCTTACTGGAATTTCCAATTCCAGAGCAAGGTCAGCTATATTTTCACCTGCCGAGGCTTTAACCACTCTTAATTGATTGATTTCAAATTCCCTTCTGGGACCTTGACTAAAGCCCGAGTTGTTAAAAATATTCTCACGCTGTTGGCCTGCGTTAGCAGCTGCGGAAGTATTTTGCTGAGGTGTATTCGGTCTGCTTACAATAAAATCAGGATCATCCAATGCTTTGTCTAATTCATACAAGCTATAATTATTAATCACATTGATCAGTAGTTGCCCATACCTTCTGTTAGTAGCATAACCAGACTTTTGCAAGCCGTGTGCCCAGGCTTTATAATCGTAGGGATCAAGATCAAATAACCAACCATATCGGGTTCTTCTATCTTCTCCAGCAAGAAAATCTGAATGTGCAATAAAAGATTCCTCTGCAGAACTATAAGCCCTGAAGCAGCTTTCTATTAATCTTCCTCTTGAGTCCCTGTCATCGTCCTTACGATAATGAGTTCCGCCACTCCAGTTTCCACCGCATTTAATACCAAAATGATTGTTTGCTCTGAGTGCAAGTTCACTTCTTCCGGCATTGGATTCAAGTATAGCTTGAGCCATTTTTATACTGGCAGGAATGCCGGTACGTTCCATTTCGAAAATAGCTATATCTTTGTATTGCTCAATGTAATTGTAAATAGCTTGCCTTCCATCTGATGCCATCAAAATGAATGGAGCCAAAAAGAAAATGGTCAAGAAGAGGGGGATTCTATTTATTTTCATAATAACAGCTTTTTCTTTTACAATAGCAAAAATCGTGCCTAAGCATTGTTTTTCACGTAAAAACATCTTAAATTTTTTCTTAATAAGATAAAAACATGACATGAAGCAGATCAGTTCGTTTACTATGGCAAATGAAAACGATTTTTTTAGCGTTAGTAATGTGAAAAACAAATGGAATGACATTATCTTATCATTTTTTTTTTATAAATGCTAACACTGAATTGAAATGATACATCAACTTTTAATCCTGAAAAAGTCCGGTTTTTTTATATTGGCATTTGGACTTACTTTTTTCCTCTTTTCCTGTGGTAGCGAAAGTGAAAAAAGAGCAGATGACGCAAATACCCAGGTCAGTTCCGGAGTAGCGGAGATAGATGAAATCACTTCCTTAATCAAGGAAGATCCCGGAAATGCTGAATTTCATCACATTAGAGCGACCCTATACTACGAAAGGGGAGTATTAAGAGAGGCAGTTAGGGATTGGATGACTGCCATTTCCTTGGATTCACTTAATCCTGAGTATTATCACAGGTTATCTGACGGATTAATGGATGACAATCAGCCTGTAGAAGCTATAGAGGTCATGGAAGACATTGTAGATATTTACCCGGAACGCGTGCCCTCATTACTGAAGCTAGGCGAACTTTATCTCATTATGGGATTTTACGACGATGCAATACAGGCTTTTAATCGTGTCATACTTGTCGAACCTAATCACCCTGACGCTCTCTTTATGAAAGGATTAACTTTCAGGGATCAAGGGGATACCTCACGTGCCCTTAGATTTTTACAAGCCACTATTAATTCTGATCCATCCTATACGGATGCTTATTTGATTTTGGGAAAGCTACATCAGCGATTGGGTAATCCGATAGCTGAAAGATTTCTTGAAAATGCCATTCGGCTTGAACCCGACAACCCGGTTGTTTATCATGCTTTGGCTGAGTACTATCATTTCAATGATGAATTAGAAAGAGCTTTAGAGGAATACCGGAATATGCATGTAAAGTTTCCCCTTTATGCTGAAGCTTTTTATAATTCAGGTCTTATTTTCATGGAAATGGACTCGCTAGATGCCGCTTACAAAATGTTTGAAATGTCCATTAATGTCAGACCGACAATGGCAAGAGGGTATTATTACATGGGGCTGATTTATGAAACCAAAAGGGATTATGTCAGAGCACTTGACTTATATGATCAGGCAATCAGTCTTTCTCCCAATTTCAGGCGAGTAGAAGAAGCTATACAAAGAGTAAAGCATTTTATGGATTTAGAGAGTTGAAATGTAAACACAGAAAATTATCCTTATTTCATACTAAAACCCAGTCTCCAGGATAGCAAAGTTAAAGATTTTCCTATGACAATAGGGTCTTGTTTTATAGGGTAACTTACGGTCACATTTTACTCTACTCCTGAATCTCAACATAATCCGCCAATACATTTACTCTGCCATTGGCAATGATTTTGTCTATGGTTGAATCTTCGTTGATCAATAAAAGTGCTGCATCCCTTCCTATTCTTGGAAAATGGGGTAAAACCTGATCTGCGCTCAATAACAGAAATGGCAAGTTTTGTCTGATTTCCTCATCAGGCAGTTGCCTAAGTCTGAAGTATCCATAGCCCGATTGAATAAACGAAATCCAGTTTTGCTCTAACAGATGATCAAGATCTCTGAAAACCTGTAAATGTAAAGCACCTTGTCTGATTCTATAATCACTTGCATCAAAGTGGCGATAATAACCGAAAGTAGACAAATCACCTATATCAACTAATCTCGATTGAACTACAGGATGGCCATGCTGATCGCCTAAAAATACCCCCTGATTCCTGAAACCCAAATCTAAAGTAAATTTCTGATCTCCGAACTCGACCGTTCCTCCTTCTACTAATAAGTCAAAAATAGATATCCTATTGGGTGGAATAGCTTCATATGCGTCGCGAGTAAAATGAAGGTACTGTTGCTCTGCAATACTCACAAAAGCACTCATCAACATCATAAAATGGAGCTTCCTTAAATATTGCTTTTCCGGATCATCTTTTAGACCGCCAGCCTCAATCAGTATGGTGGAGGTACCCCATTTTTGCATATTGTCCCCAAAAGCGCGGGGTTCATAAGCATCTCCAAATTTAGCCACTTTTCCGGGTATGTATTCTTGAACAATTTCATTCAACTGTGCTGTTAATTTCATGGCATTCAGTCGGACTTCATTTACCTCTCTTTCCTGATTGTAAGC
>RECS01000084.1 GCA_007693915.1 Saprospirales bacterium
CAATTCTATTGACATTTTTGCTTTTCGAAACGAAATCTCATGAATAATCCGGGCTGAATAAAATTCATTTTGGCACGACATCAAAAAAAATAGCAATCACAAATATAGAAGGCAAACCTACCCCTCTCTCTCAAGCTTCAGGAAAGTCCTGAATGCTACGAAGCGATCTTTATATTTTGCGGTATGTTCTTGTTGGAGTTTGGGGGCAAAATTTTCGAGATAATTTTCCAGGCTCTCTTTACTTGGGCAAAAATACTGAATGGCGTAGGTGGTCCCCTGCGGCTCATCATGCATTAGTCTACAGAAATGATAGCGGGCAAAAAATCCGGTATTCATCACATCGGGAATGTGAACTTTGAGCATCCATTTTTTCCATTCCTCGTGAACAGAATCCTCTATATTTACGGTTACATTGTATATAATCACTTCTATAATTTTTAAGGTTGGCTTCCATCTCGTATAGCGCGATACCTTGTCCTAGCATCTGCGGAGAACCTACTGTCTCTGTAATCTAAAAAGATAGACTCGAAGAAATCGGATGCTTTAGTTGGATTTTGCAAATCATCCTGCCACATAACGCCCAATCGATAAAGTGCGTGATCTGCACGAATCCCATCACCGTGATTTTGTACCACTTTTGTGTAATAATAATGAGCCTGATCAAAATCACCAATTTCCCTGTATGTTTGACCTTTTAAATAAAAAACATGCGCTTCTAGGGTATGTCCCGGATAGTCCTTGACTAATTCACTCAATATTTCAAATGCTTCTTCATAACGGTTCTGAAAAATAAGTAATTCACTGGTAGCAAATCTCATAAGCGGTTGTTCTGTCGTATCCAAGCCCATATGATCCATAATAAAAACAGAAAGGTCAATGGCATCATTAGCAATCAACCTTGAAGTAGCTGCTTTCAGAATACTAAACTGTGATTGCGCCCACTGGAAGTCGCCCATAAAATACGACAATCGGGCATTGCGAAAACGTGCTTCTTCACCAAGCATTTCTTCTGGAAAGTCTTTGTCCACCTGAGAATAAAGCAAAGTGGCCTCCCATCTTTCACCCTTAATTAGGTAGTAGTCACCTAAATCCAGTTTTACCTGAGCTTCCAGATATCTGTTTAAGCCGGGCATGTGAAGTAATTCATCCAAGGTTTGAATAGCCTTGTCAATATCGTTGAGATATAGTGCATAGAATCTCCCCAATTCAGAAATTATAGGGGCAGTTCTAGTATTTCTTCCGAACTCATCCAAAAAAGAAAGAAACTCATTTTCCAATTCCAGGAGCATTTCCGGTGAGGCATTAGGACTGCGCTGTATTTGCATTCGCATAGCATTCAGCGAATGTTGCTTGGACGAAATATAGTAAGGAGAATCAAGCCCCTTATTGGAAGTAATGTAATCGAAAGCTTCTATAGCTGTAGCCAGGTCCCCTTCATTTTTTGCAGTCTGAGCAAGTCTGAACACCCTTTGTCCATCCTCATTTAGCCGTCGGTCAAGAGCACGATATTGCACCAATGCAGAGCGAAAATCCGATCTGTTGATGTATATCCACGCCAGCAACTCAGGGAATGATTCATTGTCGGGCGCATCCTGTATTTTTCCAAAAAGTTGTAATTCCAACTCTTCGTAATCCTCCTCTGAGAAAAAGCGCTGAAAAATAGTTTGCAGATTATTCAGGCGTTGTGGGCTGTTTTCCAGATTGACGAGATAATAATAAACCATTTTCTCACGATTTCCAGTCCTACGGTACAAATCAGCCAGATTATGAGCAAACATATTTTCATCTCCCAAAAGTTCAACCCCTTTTTCGTAGGTTTTTAAGGCCATATCAAAATTACCCATATTGGTAAAACTAACGGCCTGCCGAACTACAGTATTTCGATTGGCTGGAAGTCGCCGAAGGGCTTGTTCATACTGCCGATTGGCCAGATCAAAATTTCCCTGAGCTTCATAAATTCTACCCAGAACAAGCAACTGATGGGTTTCATCCGGAAACTTTCGTAAGCGATCGGATACAGCATCCTTTGCCCTATCATATCTCTCCAAATGTAAATAGCACTCCATCAAACGATCAAAATAATGTGTTGATCGCTCATTTTGACGTAGCAGAGCCTCATACATGGACGCTGCCTTGTCGTACTCACGATTACTAAAATACTGATTTGCAAGTTGTGCTGATTGACCAATTAAAGCAGTGGAAAAAAGCAGAAACATCAAGGGTAGTATAATTCGCATATTCTTCTTTGTTGTAATTGCAAAAATAACGACTTCTCACTAAAAAAGTTGCATGAGTTGAAAACAGTATAGAATGGCAATAGACTTAATTCTTAATGGAAATTTCGATTTTAATTTTTGAAGCAAAATCCCAACACTACTTATTTTACCCATTACAATATAGCGTGTTGGGATGCCCTGAGTCGAATCAACTAACATCGTCAAATTTATATCAATGCTCCCCTGCATAAATGATTTGAATAGCCTCGCTACTCTCCATATCTGCCTGAAGTTCAATTACCTGAGTTTCGTGGCCGTCGTTAATTGCAACAGCGGCAGTATTGGGAGGGATATCACCAAGATTATGAGCATAGAGAATCATGGTAGTGGAAAAACCGGTAAAGGTAAATGGAACGGTTTTTCGGCTCCGTACCAATTCATATTCGTTAATGATCCAAAAATCCCCTGCTTTTAATGAGATGATGTCACCGTCAATTTGGTTGTGATCCCAAACGCTCACTTGAAGGTTCCTACTTTTTACTTCAACCGTATACTTTGGATTTACCGTAATATTTTCAATATCTAAATCAGGAGGTGGTAAAAATTCACCCACCATCCATCTAATAATGTCGTGATCGGCATAAGCAAAAGAGGTCGCACTGGTGAAACCCACCCATACTTCATTACTACCGATTATTTCTTCTAAATCGAGCCTGGAAGACAAAACAGGAAAAATATAACTATCGAGATAAAAAGTTAGAAACCCATCTTTATATTCTATTCGGGCATAGTGATTATTGCCATCACTCAATTCAGGTATTTCGTGTACAGTCGCATGTCTAACAAAACCACCTGCTCTTGAATCGTAAAAACTGAGTGTCACATGATTTCTGCTACCTTCATTATTATCATAGGTATCAAATTCAATGGCAACACCACCACTTAACCCTTTATATCCAATTGAGTCGCCAAAACCACCTAATTCTTTTAAATCATTATTATGAATCACAAAAGCAAAACCATCACCCCCTCTATGCTCCCCATCTTGATTGGTCAACCTAAAGATAAACTCTGTTTCAAATCCCCTGTCAAGCTGAACCTTACGATTACTGTACCAAGCAGCACCTTGTTGGTAAGGTTGAGCAGGACTAAGCCGCAGAACTTCATCTAAGATTTCAGCATCTCCTGTTATGGTTAGCATTTCCTCAAATGCCTTGAAATCATCTACAGAAAAAAGCTGTTGTGATAGTAGAGAACTATTCACCACTCCAAAAACACCAAAAATAATAATTAAAAATAAGTCTCTCATTTTATCCTGCTTTCAAATATTGAAAAAGTAAATAGCTATTGCTTACATTTTCTCTTTATTTTTCCAACCTTTTGGTTAAATCAGAAAACAAAGGTCTCCAATTATTTTTTAATAAGGTAAATATAGTGGTAAAAAAAAGAAAATCCAGAGGTTACTAATCTCATATTACTGTAAACAACAACCAATTTACCCTTAAAAGACTAAGTTAAAAAGTTGTTTTTATTTACTTTTGTGATCTGCTAAAAAAATGAAAGTACACTATGGCAATTATAATTACTGACGAATGTATAAACTGCGGGGCTTGTGAACCTGAATGCCCCAATAATGCAATATATGAAGGTGGTCTTGACTGGTCCGTTGCTGATGGCACCACCGTAAAGGGGCAATACGAACTGGAAGGTGGTAAAATGGTCGATGCTAACGCAAGGCAAAATCCAATAGATGATGACATATATTATATAGTACCTGAAAAATGCACAGAATGCGTTGGCTTTCATGAAGAACCTCAATGCGCTGCTGTTTGTCCGGTAGATTGTTGCGTTCCCGACCCAGATCGAGAAGAGTCAGAAGAAATATTGCTTAATAGAAAATCTAAACTTCATTTGTAAGTAAAAAAAGCCCGTCGATTGACGGGCTTTTTTTTAGCGGAGGAGGAGGGATTCGAACCCCCGGTACCCTTTCGAGTACGCCGGTTTTCAAGACCGGTGCATTAAACCAGCTCTGCCACTCCTCCTTGAGTTTTCTGCAACTGATTTTTGCGAATGCAAAGGTAGCTTTTATTTATTTATTAGAAAAAACTTTTTGAGAAATAAAATCAATTAAATAAGGACTTAAATGGAATCGAGGTGCTCTATAATATACTCGGCTCTTTTGTCTATGGATCGCTTCTCTTCATCACTGATTTTATCTAAAAGTCTGTACATCATACTCATACGTCTGTTGTTTTCCAGTAATTTTCTGTTCACTGATAAAAAATTCCAATAAAGGCTATTAAAGGGGCAGGCATCAGAACCAGTGCGTTTCTTTCTGTCGTATTTACAATTACTACAATAATCAGACATCTTATGAATGTAATTTGCTGATGAGACGTAAGGCTTAGTAGCCAGCAAACCACCATCAGCGAATTGGCTCATTCCTCGGGTATTGGTTATCTCTACCCATTCTATTGCATCTATATAAACTCCCAGATACCAGCGATCGACCTCATTGGGGTCACATCCTGCCAACAGCGCAAAATTTCCTGTAATCATTAATCTTTGTATGTGATGGGCATATGCCAGATCAAGTGACTGAGAAATGGCATTCTGCAAGCAATTCATTTTAGTATTTGCAGTCCAATACCAATCCGGTAATTTTCGCTCATTTCCAAAAAAGTTGTTATTGGCATAGTCGGGCATCTTCGCCCAATACACTCCCCTTACGTATTCCCGCCAACCCAAAACCTGACGTATATACCCCTCTGCTTGAGCAATATCAATACGCTCATCATCAATAAACGCCTGTTCTACTTTTTGGATAACCTCAAGGGGAGAGATCAACTTGGTATTTAGCGAAAAAGAAAGAAGAGAATGATATACATAGGGATCGCTCTCAGTCATTGCATCCTGAAAAGTCCCAAAATGGGGTAACAAATGAGTTGTAAAATAATATAAAGTCTCCAGTGATTCTTCCCTGCTAAGGGGCCAAGGCAAATCCCCATCATCAGCATTTCCAATTGTTTCAATGCCTGCCTCTTCAATTTCCTTTAATATTCCTTTTATTTCGCGTTCAAATGTAAGATGATCCACCCTTTTGTGACCTCGACCTAGTTTTTTCCTATTTTCCTTATCATAATTCCAGTTGCCACCAAGGGGTTTATCTTCCTCCATGAGCACCTTGTGCTTTTTGCGCATATACCTGTAAAACCGCTCCATAAGGTATTGAGAATCACCAAAAAAATCAGCTACTTCCTTTCGCTTCGTAAGGAAATGTTCTGTATCAAAAACCTGAGTATCAATAACCAAAGAGGATGCAAATAATTGTAACTGCTGATCAAGTCTGTATTCATCAGGAAGTTGATATTCAAATCGGTTTACCCCATACTCATCAATTAATTTAAGAAGATTGGATTCGAGCTTCTGTTCATTTTCAAAATCATTAATAGTAAAATACCTAAGTCTATGACCTGCTAATTTAACTTCCTCAGCAAAATTTCGCATAGCGAGAAAAAAAGCCGCAACTTTTTTAATGTGATGATTGACATAGTCGGTTTCCTGTCGCATTTCAAACATACAGTAAATGCAGTCATCATTTTTCTCATTAAACCAAGAATGACAAATATTAAGTTGATCTCCCAAAACCAATCGCAAAACCATTAATTCAAAAATATTTTTTGTATAAACAAATCTGTAACTTTTGGCTATTTTAATGAAACATCTATAAAAAAGGTTGTTGACTTTAATCTTTATTGCTATTTTGCCGCAAAAATAAAATTCAATGAAACTACTAGACGGAAAAAAAATATCAGAAGAGATAAAATCAGAATTGGCAGAAGAAGTAATTCAGTTGCGTAAATCAGGTAAAAGAGTTCCCCACTTGGCAGCAGTTTTAGTTGGTGACGATCCTGCTTCCGCTTTTTATGTAAAAAGCAAAGTCAAGTCATGCAAGCAAATCGGATTTGATTCCACTCTAATCCAAAGGCCCACTGATATTACTCAGAATGAACTACTTGATATCATAAACAAACTAAATAGTGATGAAACCATTGACGGATATATTGTGCAACTGCCTTTACCTAAGCATATTGATGAAGAAGCAATCAACCTGGCAATTGATCATCGAAAAGATGTAGATGGCTTTCATCCTGTTAATTTTGGCAGGATGGCTCAAGGGCTTCCGGCATTTCTTCCGGCAACACCTTATGGAATAATCATGATCTTAGATAGATACGGCATAGAAACTTCCGGTAAAAGATGCGTAGTTGTAGGGCGATCAAACATAGTTGGTATGCCAATTTCCATACTCATGGCACGAAGCGGAAAGGTAGGAAATTCAACAGTAATTCATGCACATTCCAGAACGACTGACACCCACAGTGAAGTAAAAAGGGGGGATATAGTCATTGTTGCAGTAGGCATACCTCATTTTATAAAAGCTGAGCATGTAAAAGAGGGGGCTGTTGTTATTGATGTAGGAATAAACAGGCTTGAAGATTCAAGTAAAAAGAAAGGATATAGAATAGTTGGAGATGTTGACTTTGAAGGGGTGGCTCCGAAATGCAGTTACATCACACCGGTCCCGGGAGGCGTGGGGTTAATGACAGTTACAGCCTTATTAAAAAATACAATGCTTGCTTATAAAAAAGAAATTTACCCCTAAAAACTTACTGATATTAATTTTATGGATGACAATATAAGCAGATTTACCCAAATTTCCATTGACCCAAATAAAAACACAGCCACTGAATTAGAGTCTCTGACACTTTTCAAAGGAATTTATGGGGTGGAAGAAAATGATTTATTAGTGCATTTCTACTTTAAAGGTGTAGAATCTAATACTATAAAAAACTTTAGGGAATTATTGGCAGATAAAAGCATACCATTTGTAGAAGAGATAATCGAGCCTACTAATTGGAATAAAGTGTGGGAAAACTCCTTTAGTCCGATAATGATAGGCAAAAAGTGGCTAATCAGGGCAGAATTCCATCCAAGTCGACCAGGGTTTAAAAACGAGATTATCATTTCTCCCAAAATGGCATTCGGTACCGGGCATCATGCTACAACCTTTATGGTATTGGAGCAGATGGAGGAATTGGATTTAAATGGAAAAAAGGTATTAGATCTGGGGTGCGGATCTGGGATCTTGGCGGTAGCAGCTGAAAAATTGGGTGCATCATCAATACTTGCCGTCGACTATGATCCACTTTCTGTAGAAAACACCATCGAAAATTCACAGTTAAACAACTGCCAAAAAATCAAAGTAGAACAAGCCAATGTATATTCATTTGATACGGGGGGATTTGATGTAGTACTAGCAAATATAAATAAGAAGGTACTTACAGACAACATTTTGAAAATCAAAGGTCTCTTGAACCCAAGTGGCATTTTAATCATCTCAGGCATTTTATCTGGTGATGAGGGGGAAATTAAAAAGATTTTAGGAGAAAAATCCACAATAAAGAGCTATGCAAAAGACAATTGGTCTTGCATGATTTTACGCATATATTAATTTAAAAATGTACTATTTTAACAGCTTTATTTTATAAAAGCATAAAGAAAACAAATGAGCATATAATTAAAACAAATCATATTTTCAGTAATCATCTGGAATTTTTTAAATTATGACACAAAACACTTAAACATTAGTTAAAATCATACTATATTTACACCTGATTTAAAAATTGTTAGCCAAAACACAAAATAGTAAAGCTATTTAAAAACTCAAGATGCGATTTTTAATAAAAACCATAGTAATTCCGTTTACACTAATCCTTCAGGCTTTGGTCCTTCATTCGTATTCACTTAATGCACAATGTGGTGGTGCACCTTGCAGACTATGCAATATAACAGCTACAGTAACCAATGTTCAAGGCGGAGAAATAATAGTAGGCACAAGTGATGTGCCGGGGCCGATTGATCCGGGTGAATCTGCTTCAGGTACTCCCCTACAAATTGACGCCACAGACTGTGGAATCATTACCCTTACCGTTGAATTAGATTTTGACTGGCAGCAGGGAAATTCCATAAGCTGGATACATGGGATATCTTTTTCTAATACCCCCAATTGGGTAGGAGCTGAAGGCGTAATTGACCCACCTGATCCAGGTTGGATATTTTTAAATGAAATTACCGGAAAATGCAGCGGCAATACTTATGGAGCCGGGTTTTACTGGGACCCACCCGGCGAGGACTGTCCTCCTCCTGGAAATCGCTCCAACTGGAACGGAACAAATTGTACAAGTACTATCCGTTGTGAAGAAGATCATGGCTACCTTATTGATGGAGATCCTTCAGACAATTGGGGTATTGATTGCACTGATGATTGTCCGCGTTTTGGATTTGAACTCTCCTATTGCCCTACCACATTTGGAAGTAATACTGAAGAAATTACTTTTTTCATAACTGAAGATGGTGAGACCGGTGCATGGAATACGGGAAATGGATGTGTTTTTGAAGTTACCATTCCCATTGAGTTTACAGCTCAGACTATTTCATTTGATGAAGTTTATGGTCCAATTTGTCCGGGTGAGTGCATCACTCTAGAGGTTGGTGAAGGTTGTGATGAGTACATATGGAGCACCTTTGAAACCACCTCAAGCATTACAGTTTGTCCTACTGAAACTACCACTTACGAAGTAACTACCTTTTCTGATCTTGGATGCGAGACAAGTGGATCAGCTACTGTTTTAGTGGAAGAATGCTGTATTGATGCAGGGGAAATCACAGCTATTCCTTCAACGGTTTGTCCCGGAGAAGAGATAGTAATCTCTGTAAGTGGCTATCAGGAATCACAGTTTCATGGTCTGCAAATATTGATTGTGGACAACAATGGTGTAATTGTGGAGGTAATAAACAGCGATGTCGGTAGTTTTTCTCATCCGGAATGTGAGACATTTACAGCTTATTCCTACAACTTTTTCGAACCTGATGGCAACTTACCCGCTGAGGTTGGTGATTTGATAGCTGATATTAACTGTGTGGGAAACTGTTGCGACCTGATCAGCATCCCTATATCGTTTGAAGATATTGAACCTCCGGTTTTTATTAATCCTCCTGCTGACTTGTTTTTATCCTGTATATCTGAATTGGACGAATTGGAAGATTTGGAATGGACTGATAATTGTGAAGACAATGGAATTGCTGAGGGTATTGAAACGGGATCAGCAGATTTATGCAATGGAGGTGTTATTACCCGAACCTGGATTGCTGAGGATGCATGTGGCAACATAGCAGAACACGTGCAAACAATTACCATCGAAGCACTGGTTTCACCTGATTTTCTAGATCTGCCCAATGATGAAACTGTTTCATGCACTGATGCACCTGAGGAGGGAGTAGATTTATTTTACTCCAATGGGCTTAGCGGTATTTGTGAAGTGGAAGGAAGTGTAACTGCTGAAATGGACGAAGATTTTACGAATTGTGGTGGAACCATCACTTTTAGCTGGTCTTTTACCGACGAATGTGGCAATGAAATAACTCACCAGCAAATCATTACTATCGAAGATGCAGCGGAACCTGAATTTATTGATCCACCAAGTGACGAGACAGTTGAATGTTCGGACATACCGCAAGGATTGACACCTTTATCTTTTAGTAATTTTGACAATGGCATTTGTTTAATTGAGGGGGAAATCATACCAACCGTCGACGAGGATTATGATATATGTGGCGGAACCATAACCTATTCCTGGGAAACAACAGATGATTGTGGAAGAGCAATCAGTCACCAACAAATTATTACCATTGAACCGGCTCCTATTGCTGAATTTATAAACCCCCCAGAAGATATAACTGTGGAATGTATTGATATTCCGGCTTCAGCTCCAGACTTGGAATTTTCAAATGGACTATCGGGAGATTGTGAAATATCAGGCTTTGTATCGGCTGAAGTCAGCGGATCAGCAGATCTTTGCGGTGGTGAAATTATTTATACGTGGTCATTTACAGACGTCTGTGGTAGAGAAATAAGTCACCAACAAATAATCACAGTTGATCCTGTTGAGGAGGCCGATTTTATTAATCCTCCGGAAGATATTACAGTAGATTGCATTGATATACCATCAGCAGCTCCCGATCTGGAGTTTTCGAATGGCTTGTCAGGAGATTGTGAAATCTTCGGTTTTACCTCAGCTGAAGTCAGCGGATCAGCAGATCTTTGTGGTGGCGAAATCATTTATACCTGGTCATTTACTGATGCCTGCGACAGAGAAATTTCTCACCAACAGATTATCACAGTTGATCCTGTTGAGGAGGCCGATTTTATTGACGTTCCTGAAGATATAACAGTAGATTGCATTGATATACCATCAGCAGCTCCCGATCTGGAGTTTTCGAATGGCTTGTCAGGAGATTGTGAAATCTCCGGATTCACCTCGGCTGAAGTCAGCGGATCAGCAGACCTTTGTGGTGGTGAAATCATTTATATCTGGTCATTTGTGGATGTTTGTGATAGGGAAATTAGTCATCAGCAAATTATTACCGTTGATCCGGCTCCTGTTGGTGATTTTGTTAATCCACCTGAAGATTTGATTGTAGATTGCTCTGATTTGCCCGGGACACCACCTGATTTGCTTTTTACCAACAACGAAAACGGGGATTGTGAAATCATAGAATGGGTCCAACCTGATGTGGATGGTGTAGTTGATATTTGCGGTGGAGACATTACTTATACCTGGGAATTTACAGATGTTTGTGGAAGAATGGCAAGTCATACTCAAACCATAACGATTGATCCTTTACCTGAAGCTGAATTTATTGATCCGCCAGATGATATTGCTACTGATTGCACAGACTTACCCGGGACTGCACCCGAACTCAACTACTCAAACAATCTCGATGGAGACTGCGAAATAGCAGGTTCAGTCATTGCTGATATTGACGGAGAAGTAGATGTTTGCGGAAGTGAAATTGTTTACACATGGAGTTTTACCGATATCTGTGATAGAGAAATTTCTCACTCTCAAACCATCACCATCGACCCCATACCCGAAGCAGAATTTATTGATCCGCCAGATGATATCGCTACTGATTGCACAGACTTACCCGGCGCAGCACCTGAACTCAGCTACTCCAACAACCTCGATGGAGACTGTGAAATAGCAGGCTCTGTAATAGCCATTGTTGACGGAGAAGTGGATATTTGCGGAAGTGAAATTGTTTATACCTGGACTTTTACTGATGTCTGTGACAGAGAAATTTCTCACTCTCAAACCATCACCATCGACCCCATTCCCGAAGCGGAATTCATTGATCCGCCTGAAGATTTCAACACAGACTGTACAGATTTACCCGGTGCATCTCCAGAATTAATTTACTCCAACAATCTCGATGGAGACTGTGAAATTGAAGGCTCAGTCATAGCTGATGTTGACGGAGAAGTGGATGTTTGCGGAAGCGAAATTGTTTATACCTGGACTTTTACTGATGTCTGTGACAGAGAAATTTCTCACTCTCAAACCATCACCATCGACCCCATTCCCGAAGCGGAATTCATTGATCCGCCTGAAGATTTCAACACAGACTGTACAGATTTGCCTGGCAATCCTGCCGATCTGATTTACACTAACAACCAAGATGGTGATTGTGAAATCTCAGGCACTGTGATGGCTGAAGTCGAGGGAGAAGTAGATATTTGTGGGAGCGAAATTATTTATATCTGGACTTTTTCAGATGTCTGTGATAGAGAAATTTCCCACTCTCAAACCATCACCATCGACCCCATACCAGAAGCTGAATTTATTGATGCACCGGAAGATTTAACTATTGCATGCAGTGAACTTCCACCGGATCCTCCCGTCCTTTTCTACTCAAATAATCTGGATGGAGATTGTGAAATAAGTGGTTCAGTAGACCCGGAAGTGGAGGGTGAGTTAGAACCCTGCGGAAGTGAGATCATATATACCTGGACTTACAACGATGCATGTGACAGGGAAATAACCTACATACAAACCATTTTAGTCGACCCAATACCTGAAGCTGAATTTGAAGAATACCCTCAAGATACGACTATAACATGTGGTGGCATCCCACCGGACCCACCCACACTTGCCTACACCAATTCCCT
Organism: Saprospirales bacterium; assembly: GCA_007693915.1. Classification (GTDB taxonomy): domain Bacteria; phylum Bacteroidota; class Bacteroidia; order Chitinophagales; family Saprospiraceae; genus PWJY01. The sequence goes on from RECS01000084.1 coordinate 12,289, forward strand.
CGATGGCGATTGCCTTATTGAAGGTATTGTTGAACCGGAAGTTGAGGGTTCTGCTGATTTATGTGGAGGAGAAATAATATACACATGGGAGTATATAGACCCTTGTGACAGAAACATTATCCATACTCAAACCATCACCGTTGAGGCTGTGCCTATTGCTGTTTTTGACTCTCTTCCTACTGATCTAGTCGTTACCTGTGGTGAAGATATTCCACCTCCATTTAGTTTGGGCTATTCCAATGATGGAGAGGGTGGCGATTGTACTATTGAAGGAAGTGTGCAAGCTAACAGAACAGGATCTATAGACAATTGCGGGGGCACGCTAGTGGATACCTGGTTATTTACTGATGATTGTGGGAGAGAGATATCTCATTCAAGAGAAATTGTTGTAAATCCGGCACCTGAGGCTGCATTTATTAATCCGCCTGAAGACTTAATGCTAAGTTGTTCTGAATCTGCCGGTGATCCAGTAACTCTAGCTTACACCAATAACTTGACTGGTGACTGTGCAATAGAGGGTGAGGTGACTGCCGTTGTTTCAGGTAATATTAATATTTGTGGGGGAGAACTTTTTTATACCTGGACTTTCACTGATGAGTGTGGAAGAGAAATTCAACACATTCAAACCATTACGCAGGAACCTGCACCAATATCTTCTTTTATTGATCCACCGCAAGACTTCACTGTAAGTTGCGAAAATCTGGAGATAAATCCTCCTATTTTAAACTATTCTAATCTTTCGCAAGAACCTGAATGCTTAATTGAGGGTGCAGTATCAGCTACTGTAATAGAGGATTATTTTGCCTGTGGTGGGGAAATACTATATGTTTGGACATTTATAGATGAGTGTGAGAGAGAAATTGAGTACATTCAAACTGCTACAGTAGAGCCCGTAGATGAACCTGAGTTTGTTAATCCACCACAAGATGTAACAGTAGATTGCGACAACATACCACCGTCTGATGTACCATTAAATTATACCAATAATTTAGCAGGGGATTGCTTAATTGCAGGTCAGGTTTTTCCAGAAATCTTTGGTGGCTTTGCAGGCTGTGGGGGAGAGATTCAATACTATTACGTTTTTATAGATGAATGTGGCAGAGAAATTGAACATCTACAAACAATAACTATCTTGCCTGCTGAAACACCCCAGTTTATAAATCCACCACCTGACCTCAATGTCATTTGCGGAG
>RECS01000191.1 GCA_007693915.1 Saprospirales bacterium
GCCATCTAATTTTTACATTATTGTTTAATAGTCTAATTCCAAAATTCTATTAACCTACTTGGATGTTTATTTTGGCAAACTGCCTTCAACTCTGTTGAACTTAATAAGGTGTTTTCTTTTCCATTTGTTTCCAATATTGAAAAGCTTTTAGGGCTTCTTCTCTAAGTAGATTTTCTGCTGGTATGGTTCGTTGCTCCGGTGCCTGATCAATTTGTGAATAGATAAAATCATCGTCAAAATCTATTGCAGCAGCATCTTCTCTTGTACATCCATAGTAAAATGCTTTGGGTCTTGCCCAAAATATAGCACCCAGACACATGGGACAAGGTTCACATGATGTATATAATATGGAGTCTTCCAGTTGAAAATCTCCTAATTTCCTACAGGCATCCCTGATGGCAACTACTTCTGCGTGAGCGGTTGGGTCATTTGTAGATAAGACCTTATTCCATCCTTCACCTATAATTTCTCCATCTCTTACAACAACTGCACCAAAGGGACCACCATCTCCCTTCTTCATTCCCTTCATGGACAATTCAATCGCTCTTTTCATAAACTTCTGATGATTTACATCCATTATTATTTGCTTTTTGGTTCTATGATCTGATATAATTATACTCTACTATCAAAATAATAAGCTCAAATATAAAACGAAAGTAACAATTTTGTTTTTTATAAACTACCTTTTTAGAATAACAAAGTCTCTTCTAAATCACGCACTATTTTCCCGATTTTGATAATTAGCTAAGCGTCAAAAACATGGGAATAAAAGTAGTCAGAGGCTGGCTATGGATTCCAAAACAACAATATAAACCACTGACATTAGATCGCTAAGATACCAGACATCAATAATAGTTCAAGCGAAAAGCAAAAAGCTAAATTCAAGATTTCAGTAGTTAGAGGATTTTAGCTTACTGACCCAACCTTACTGATAATTAGGAAAGTAATATAAAAAGGCGTACCTTTGCTGATCGTTTTCTATTATATGTGTTTTTAAATTTAGCTTATGAGTAAGAAAAAAATTCTGTATGTTACACAGGAAATGAAACCCTTTACCAATCTGTCAGAGATGTCAGACATAGTAATGGATTTGGCAGCGGCGAGTATGAACTCAGGCATGGAGGTAAGAATCTTAATGCCTAGATTCGGCACTATCAATGAGCGCAGACACAGGCTACACGAGGTAGTAAGGCTATCGGGGATGAATATTATTGTAGATGATGATGACTACCCATTGATCATAAAGGTTGCTTCTCTTCCCGGAGCAAGACTTCAGGTCTATTTCTTAGACAATGAGGAGTTTTTTAAGAGAAAAAACATTTTTGAAGACAACAAGGGCAAGCCCTTTGATGACAACCAGGAGAGAATGATATTTTTCTGTAAGGGTGTTATAGAAACGGTGAAAAAATTTGGTTGGCCGCCTGACATAGTCCATTGTCATGGATGGATGACAAGTTTAATTCCGGTATATCTTAAAAGAGCTTATAAAACTGAACCACTTTTCAAAAACTGTAAAGTCGTTTACTCTTCATATGAATCTGAAATAGAGAAAACTTTCAATGACGAATTTATTGAGAAGGCTCAGATCAATCATCTAGAGGAGGAGGATCTTGCAAGCTATCAAAACAATGGTTCCATAAATCTTCTGGAGGGTGCTATGGAGTTTGCGGATACCATTGTAACCTCAGATTCTTCAATTTCAGATAGTTTAAACGCAAGCGACAATGGGCTCGTTAAAGAATTTAATTTTGACGAGAATGCGGAGTTAATTGAGCAATACATTTCTTTATATAATGAGTTAATAGAGGACTAAAAGTATTTTTTAACCGTTTCCCCATTCGTACGTCTCATTTGAACTGATTATAAATGAGGATTTCTAGTTATTTTATCATAAACCATTGTGATCAATTACTCAATTAATCTATTTTTGCACTACAAAACTAAATGGAACTTAATGACCGGTTTTTTATTACGCCATGGAGGCATCCTTCTCACCCTTTTTGCATTGATTTTTATCACTTCTAGCTGTAACGACCCATCTTTTGTCGGAGAAGACCTGGTAGAAGGAGACAGAATAGATTTTGAGGTGACTGAAAATTTTGAAATTTCTGCGAAAGTGGTAAAAACAGACTCTATTCTAACTTTTGAAAGATTTGACAGATTAGCAGCACACAGAGTAGGTCACTACAGCCACCCCTATTTCGGATCCCTCAAAGCGGAATTTGCCCTTCAACTTGTGCCCCAAATCCCTGTAGTAGATACATCTGAGACCATATCTATCGATTCAGTAATTTTGGCTTTACACTACAATTCATCAGCCTTTTATGGAGATAGCACAACTCCTATGTCATTAGATGTTTATCGATTAAATGAATTCTATGACCCGAGAAACCCCTATTACACCAACCATATTTTCAATTACGATCCTATGCCCATTGGGCAATTAATAAATTTCACCCCAAAGCCTCGAACCCTATTAACCAGAATTACGGAAACTGAGGATGGTCTTGATACCGCACAGTTGGTACCTCAGTTGAGAATTCCTTTAAATAATGAAATTGGGATAGAACTCTTAGGTCTAGATTCAACGTCCATTCAATCAGACTCACTTTTTCTTACTAAATTTAATGGATTTTATTTATCTACTACCGGTCAGACAGGAAGTTTGATGGGTTTTTATCCCGACAACCCAAGAACACAATTAATCGTTTATTATACAGCTGATGGAGAGGAACGAGTTAGGCGGTATGTTCCGGAAACTCAATTTTTAACAGCACAGGTTTACAAACATTCTTATGAGTCTTCTGGGGTTGAAGAGCTCATAGGTGCAGAACAGGATCAAACTTTAATTTTTCAAGGTTTAGGAGGACTTGCCTCTCGTTTAATGATTGAAGGAATTGATAAATTGGAAGGATCTTTAATAAATCAGGCAAGATTACGCATTTATTTAAATGGCCTAGATGAGCAGCTTGTAGGTATTGAGCAAACTATCCCAAGACTTTTGATGTTTAAAGAGAATACAGATGGCAGCCTCAGTCCGATTGAGGATGTTAGATTAGAACAAGGTGCTAGTACTACGGTTATCTTCGGGGGTTTTCTAGAGGATAAAATTGTAGGAAATGACACTTTGTCTGTATATGAAATGAATATAACTTCTCATTTGCAAGAGGTAATAAAAAAGGGTGATAATCCCGCTTTGTTCTTGCGAACCAATAATACAGCCAACCTGATGGGTAACAGCAGGACTTTTGGCTCGGGGCATGAGGACTTTCCGATAGAGCTCAGAGTAATTTACACCAGATAAACAGAACTTTTAATCATGTGTGGTATTGTAGCATACGTTGGTGATAAAATAGCATCACCTATTATCATGAAGGGTCTTCAGCGTCTAGAATACCGAGGGTATGATAGTGCAGGTATTGCAATTTTGAATGGTGGAATGAAAATTTTCAAGAAGAAAGGAAAAGTAAATGAACTACTGGAGGTAGTAAATGCTGCTAGTCCATCAGGTACTACTGGAATTGGACACACTCGTTGGGCTACTCACGGAGAACCTAATGATATCAATGCTCATCCACATACTTCATCTGATCATAGCATAGCCTTAGTCCATAACGGCATTATTGAAAACTGTGATACACTTAGAGAGGCTCTGAAAAAACTCGGGCACCAATTCGTAAGTGAAACGGACACAGAAGTACTTGTACACTTGATTAGTGAGTTTAAGAATAGGTATCAGGTATCACTTGAAGAGTCTGTCAGGCTATCTCTAGAAAAAATAATTGGAGCATATGCGATTGTAGTTGTTGATAAAAATGAACCCAATTTGGTTGTTGCCGCTAAGAAGGCTAGTCCCCTTGTTATTGGACTTGGAAAAAATGAGTTTTTTTTAGCGAGTGACGCAACGCCATTAATTGAACACACCCGGGAAGTGGTCTATTTGCAAGATGAAGAGATGGCCATATTAAGAAAAGGAGAGAATCTTCAGATAAAATCTTTTCAAAATGAGCCTCAAAAACCTTCAATTGTAGAACTGGATTTAAAAATTGAGGAGTTGGAAAAAGGTGGATTTCCTCACTTTATGTTAAAGGAAATTCATCAGCAACCTGAAACTATATCAGATGGAATGCGAGGTAGATTAAACGCTGAGCATGGATGGACAAGGTTAGGAGGTATGGAGCCGCACCGGGAAAAATTTGCAAAGGCAGAAAGGCTAATCATTACAGGATGTGGTACATCATGGCACGCTGGCTTAATTGGTGAATATTTAATCGAAGGTCTTGCAAGGCTGCCAGTTGAGGTGGAGTATGCATCTGAGTTGAGGTACAGAAATCCTATTATCAATTCCAATGACATAGTGATTGCCTTATCACAATCAGGAGAAACTGCTGATACATTGGCTGCGCTTCAACACGCAAAAGAAAAGGGTGCTTTTATCTATGGTATAGTAAACTCAGTAGGCTCATCAATTGCAAGAGTGACTGATGCTGGGTCTTATATTCATGCAGGACCCGAAATAGGAGTTGCTTCTACAAAAGCATTTACTTCGCAATTGACTTTGCTGACCTTACTTGCTTTAGAGTTAGGAAAAATCAGGAATACGCTTCCGAAGGATTATTATCTCAAGTTAGTTTCCGAACTGAATGAAATACCCAATAAAGTCAGGAATATTCTTGCCAAAGAAAACAAAATAAAAGAGATTGCCAGCTCCATTCAGAATTCGAATAATGCCCTTTATCTAGGCAGAGGGTATAACTTCCCGGTTGCTCTCGAAGGTGCCCTTAAATTAAAGGAAATCTCCTACATACATGCTGAGGGATACCCAGCTGCAGAAATGAAGCATGGTCCCATTGCGCTGATAGATGAAAACATGCCTGTAGTGGTGTTGGCGACTAATCTCAGTGCTTATGACAAAATTATCAGTAACATTCAAGAGGTAAAAGCGCGAAAAGGAAAGGTGATTTCTATCATTACCGAGGGTGATAAAAAAATTAGGGCTTTATCTGATTTTGCTGTCGAAATTCCAAAGACAGCAGAACCCCTTACGCCCCTATTATCTGTAATACCACTACAACTCCTCAGTTATCACATTGCAGTAATGCGGGGATGCAATGTGGATCAACCGAGAAATTTAGCTAAATCTGTAACTGTTGAATAAACTAACATCAATGAAATTTCAATACAATACGCAAAAAGAAAAACTCATTATTTCTGAATATGGTCGAAATATTCAGGATATGGTCCATGAATTAAAAAAGATCCCTGAGCAGGAAAAAAGGCAGGCATATGCTGAGGAGATCATTAAACTTATGGGTAACCTAAACCCCATCAACAAGGGAAATATAGATGCTGAGCAACGGCTTTGGAATCACATGTTTCGATTAGCTGATTTTGACCTTGACGTGATACCACCTAAAGGGGATAAGCCCACGATTGAATCTACTCAAATCCAACCGGAAAAGCCATCATACAATCAATCGAGGATGCGATTCAGGCATTACGGAAGATACGTTCAGCAATTGGTTGATAAAGCAGCCGAAGAGGATGATAAAGAAAAACAAATTGAAATCCTCAACATCATTGGGTCTTATATGAAATTAGCCTACAAAACCTGGAACCCAAAACACTATGTCTCCGATGACATAATTTTAGATGATTTGGGGAGTCTTTGTGAAGGAAAAATCGAACTGGATGACGCCATAACCTTTGATGCGTTAGACTCTTCAAAAACCTACCGTCGCCAAAGGTCTGCTAACCCCCCCATAAAATCAAAACCCAGAAACAATAGAAAGAGAAAATCAGGCAGGAAGCGCAGATAATAAATGTGTCCACTCCACTTCCCGAGTATTTAACTGGAACTGGTAGTTAAGCTTGGATTAAATTCTCATGAGATTCCCCAACTTTTTTGAGTACAAAACTCAAATTAAAAAATAAATTAATATATTTGTGCTTCTAATAAAAGAACATAAGCATGGGATATCAAGCTTTCGAAGTAAAAGGAGGTAAAAAACTAAATGGCACCATTATACCTCAAGGTGCAAAAAATGAGGCACTACAAGTAATTTCTGCTGTGCTGTTGACCAAGGAAGAGGTCACCATTTCAAATATTCCAGATATTTTGGATGTCAATCGCTTGATTGAACTACTAAAAGGTTTGGGGGTTAAAACACAAAAGGTTGGAGAAGACACCTGGAGGTTTAAGGCTGACAAGGTAGATTTGGAATACACCAAAACGAAAAAGTACCAAAACGATGCAAGTAAGATAAGGGGATCAGTTATGTTGATGGGGCCAATGTTGGCTAGATTTGGAAAGGCCTTTTTGCCCAAACCCGGCGGTGATAAAATAGGTCGTAGGAGAATGGATACCCATTTTTTAGGTTTTCAAAAAATGGGAGCTGATTTCAGATATGATCCAGAAGAAAAAACTTACTTATTAGATGCCACCGGACTAAAGGGGGGGTATATTTTGATGGATGAGATCAGTGTAACCGGAACTGCAAATATCCTAATGGCGGCTAGTTTATGCCCGGGTACAACTACAATTTATAATGCAGCTTGCGAACCTTACCTTCAGCAATTGTGCGCTATGCTCATAGGTATGGGAGCAAAAATAGAGGGTGTTGGTTCCAATCTTTTACGTGTAACGGGAGTTGGGAGACTGGGTGGTACAAACCACCGAATTTTACCGGACATGATAGAAATAGGTAGTTTCATAGGCTTGGCTGCTATGACCGGTTCAGAACTCACCATTAAAGATGCTAAACCCGATAAACTAGGTGTTATCATTCCTACTTTTGAGAAACTCGGATTAACAATTGAGATTAAGGGTGAAGATATTTTTATACCTGAGCAGGATCAATATAAAATCCAAACCTTCATTGATGGTTCTATCATGACTATTTACGATTCACCCTGGCCGGGATTTACTCCTGACCTCATGAGTATTATTCTAGTAGTAGCGACTCAAGCAAATGGTAGTATTCTCATACATCAGAAAATGTTTGAAAGCAGACTGTTTTTTGTCGATAAATTAATCGACATGGGTGCTCAAATTATTTTGTGTGACCCCCACAGAGCTACTGTAATTGGACTTAACAAACAATTTCCACTTAGGGGAATAGAGATGAGTTCACCGGATATCAGAGCCGGAGTTGCACTGTTAATAGCTGCCCTTTCAGCAAAGGGAAAAAGTGTTATCTACAATATCAACCAAATCGACAGGGGATATCAAAATATAGACGGCAGGCTGCAGCAATTGGGTGCCCAGATTAAAAGAATTAATGTGGAGTAATTCCCGTTATTAGACAATTTATACTCCCATAATACTTTGGCAAACTAAACGGTAGGCCCTTATTTCATGACAATCACACAAGAAAGCAATACCATCCTCATGGTCTTAGTTTGACTTTGATATTAATCATATCGTTTTATCAAATCAACTTTTTTGGTAGTGTTTTTAATAATGGACCTGATTTAAATAGTCGCATCAGTTTGATCACAAGCGAATGATCCCACTAAAGGAAACAGACCTGCCATCAGATGGCCAAATTCCCGGACCCGGGTACATCGTAGGTCGCTTGGTGAAATATTTTTTATCAAAAATGTTATTGAAATTAAATCGCAATTCAAATTGACTGGTGAACCTTAAAGATGTACTGAAATCCCAGACTTGGTATGAAGGTACTAAACCCACAGCACCACTAGCATCAGGCATTTTGGTATTCAGCGGATCAGCAAAAGTTTCCCCTACATATTGATGGTTTAAGGAGGCGGTAAATCTCGGCATTTCCAATAGTACTCCGGTTCGAATAAGCCACTCAGGAACCGACTCCACAGAATTGCCCTTTAGGGAGATATTCTCCTCCCCACTTCTGATCACTCCTGAGGTATATCTCCCTTTCATATAGGAGCTTGCATTATATAAGCTTAGACGTAAGTAGTCATTATCCAATAAATTGAAATTGACAAATAGCTCAACTCCATCAGTCATGCTATTTCCAATGTTGCTTTTAACCAAAAATGTGTTTCCGTCAATGGTCTCCACAAGATTACCTATTCTGTCACCAATGTAGGTGCGGAAAAAAGTGATGTTGTACTGAAATAAATCATTGGCGTAGTTTTCAATCCCTATTTCTGCATTATAGCCGAAAGAATGTTCTATATCGCGTGAAATTCTGGAAAATGGATCCCCTGGAACTAAATCCTGAAAAAGTACCGGTCGATTGGCCTGACTGATTCCTGCAAAAATTCGACCACCTGTTGGAAGAAAATATTGGCCGTGCATCCCTATTGTAATGAAATCATAGGAAATTTCTAATGGTACTTCTTGTTCTTCTATATAATCAATCCTTCCACTCAGATCTGAAGATCCGGTTTCCATTCTGATTCCGGGAGAAATACTAAGCTGTTGATTTATCCAGAGCTGATTCTCAACAGCGAATGCCAGACTATTACTCAACAACTCTAGATCTCTGCCAAATCCACCCGGCACAGTAAGGTCATAATCAAATCCTGTTGTACCTATCCCCCTTTGTTTCCTTAGATTTTTATTATTGAAGTATCGGACGGAGGTACTGAGGTCATTTTTAATTCCTCCAATCTGATACTGATGCAGCATACGCAATTCAAGTGTTCTGCTGTAATAGTCGTGTACAGCTACATCTCTTGGTGAAAAATCATTTGTTTGCGGGTTAATTATATCCTCACGAATTGAGTTTCCGGGAAAAACAACTGAACTTCTATCTCCAAAAACACCTGATGCAGAGAGAGAAAACTGCGTGTTTTTCGCAGGGCTCCAATCGAAAATTAAAGCGGGAATAATTATATCCGGAGAATAATAATTCCTGAATCGGGTAGCCATTCTTGGATTTTCATTAAACATTTCGTCATTTAATGGTCCCGGAATTTGATATAAATAAGTGCTTCTTGATAATTCTGCAGTGATGGATAAATCAGTTCTCTGAAAGTCATATTTTAATGAAAGGTGCTGAGCCTCAGCATCTGATTTGGCATTATCTCTGTAACCGTCCGATACCCGTCTGTGGTAGTATGCATGATAAATCAGGTTGCCAATTTTTCCTCCAATTGAATTGTAGGTCGATAGCAGGCCAAAAGAACCGACTGTGGTTATGGACTCAAAAGAAACTACTCTGCTCGTATCCGGCTTTTTAAGGATATAATTTAACATTCCTCCAAATTGCTGACCATATTGCAATGCACCGGTTCCTCTTATTAATTCGATCCGTTCAACAGCTTCCATAGGAGCAGAATAGTGCGAGGCAGGATATCCGTACATATCAGTATTGGTAATGATTCCATTTTGCCGGACACTCAATTCCCAGCTTCTGTGCGCATCTAATCCTCTGAGTGAAATATTGACCTGATTACCGGATCCATCCATGTCATAGACAAATGCCCCGGGAATTCTGGAAAAGATTTGCCTTCCAACTTTTTCACCAATATTGGCAGGCATATTTTCTAATGGAATTTCTTCCAATTTTCTCCCACCCAGGACCATTAAGTTCGTGTATTCCGGTATCGGCTTAATTTTACCCGCCTCTCTGAATGCTTGAACCTGAATCTCGCCAAAATCTACACTCATTATAGTGTCATTTTGCGCATTAAGCAGAATGGGGTTTAAAAAAAGTAGTAAAGGAATAAGGTAGAGAAGATAGGTATTTGTGAGGGTAGATTTACTTTTCATAAAATCCTTGTTTTGGGTCGCAAAGATATTATAATTGATCAGCACTACAGTAACTGAAATGATTGTTTTTTTGGTATTCTAAAGCTTGAGAAAACAAGCTTAATTGCTTTTAAAAAGGTTTTCTTTTACTGGGTATTATTGGGAATTAAACTTAAACCACAATAGAGAATTTATCAAGCAGAGGGCATGACATGGAAGAAGACACAAATAAATTTACATAGGCAAAACTATAATAGGTTATTTTTAAAAACATGATTACAAATCACCAAAAAATATTGATAAATCTTATCATTATCAATACTGATCAGCAAAAATCATTTTCAGCCTATAATTTTTCAAGTTAGTCCATTTCATTCCTTAAGAGACAGGCACTTTTCAATTAAACTTATAAAATCTCCTCTTATTGAAATTACAACGGCTTAGCAAAACAAGTATATCTAACTCATAAAAGTAACAGCTTTTAAAAAATATGTACCTTTGCCCATATATTTTGTGGCGGTGGCAATAAGCTAACTGGCATAACTGTTTTTTTCATTATTTTCTCTATCTATCGCTTAATTCATGCAAGCACTTTTCTATTTTCTGATCAGTAAACAACTATGGAAGAATTTGCTGATTATGATTTTGGTATCTGTTTTTCTGGTAATTGCAGTAAATCAGACCTTAAAAATTTACACTAGGCATGGTCAGAAGATTCCCCTTCCCGATTATGAAGGTGAGTCCATTACATCTGCCTCAGAGGATGCAGAAAGGAGGACTTTTGAAATAATAATAGCTGATTCTGTGTATATGGTTGGGAGAAGAGGTGGAATAATTCTCGATCAAATTCCCGAAGCCGGGCAGTTGGTTAAAGAAGATAGAAAAATCTATGTTACTACTACCAAGTTTAAGCCTGATATGATTCGACTTGAGGATTTGCCCCCTTTTTATGGTAGAAATTATGAGCGTACAGCGCGGGTACTGGATATGGCTCATAGCATTAGGTCCTCCATAACAGAACGAACTTTTGACCCCGGACCGGAAGGTCATATTATGGGTGTGCTTTTTGAAGGTGATACCATAATTTACAGAGATAGGATCAAAGAAGGGGTACAAATTCCTATTGGCGGTTCATTGGGCTTTATAGTTTCTCAGCAACGAGGTGGAACGGTTGAGGTACCGAATTTGGTTTGCAGGACTTATGATGAAGCGGAATTCATTATCGCATCTTATAAACTAAGAGTTGGTACAACTCGTATGCAAGGTGAAGTCAGCAGTCTTGACAGGGCTTTTGTGGTCGGACAGGATCCCGAATTCACATCTGATGCACGCATAGAAATGGGAAGTACTATTAATTTGATACTGTCAGAGCAGAAACCACAGGACTGCGATAGTCTTGAAGAATAGTTAACATTAAAATTTGCACTACCTATTGACGTTTATGGTTTGTAGAATTTTGCCTATATGCTGATTATATTCTACATTTTTTCTAACGAATGAGATGATACCAATGACAATTAAAGGTCCTTTTTTTATTTTTTCCCTCAAGCTACCCTACTTACATGTACTTTCTTTTCTTTTTGTGTTTACTATAGTCGGCACAGTTGAACTCAGCGGACAATCAGAGGAAAACAGCCTACAGCTATCTCCACTTAGCTTTAATGAAAAAAAGGTAAAATTAGCTGAACAAGAGGAGTCAGCATTGCAACACCTTTCTTTGAGAAGAGCTGATTTGCCTTCCGATATTATTAGAATTGATGTCCTTTCAGGAGGCAATGAAGAATATTGTTTCGACTCTTCTTTTCAAGGTGAAGAGTTAGAGGTTATTTCAAATCTGGAGTGTACTGATATCAATCATTTCTCTTTCAATGTCACAGGTAATTGTCTGGAAATAAATGCGGATAATTCTGGAGGTCAAATATTAAGGGACACCCTTTGTCTGCAACTTGAATTTAGTTCGGGGACTATAAAAGAGTATTTGATTCTGATTACCATAAGACCTGCCAGAAACCTACCTTTTGTAGATGATTTTTCCTACACTGGTCCAAGACCTGATGAGGCTTACTGGACTGATCGTTACGTTTTTGTAAATAAAGCCCTCGGTATAAAATCAAGATCTGTAGGTGTTGCAACTTTTGATGGAATCAATGAAAATGGTGCTCCCTATGGTGGTGGATTTGGCGATGCAGATCATCTGACTTCCACTTTTTTAAATATGAATTCTGCCATTGCAGACAGGTGTTTTCTGACCTTTTTTATTCAGGCAGGTGGATATGGTTATCAGCCGTCAAGTAGTGAATCTCTAAGGCTTGAGTTTAAAACAGAGGATGGTGAATGGATAGAAAAAGCTCAATTTACCGTTGATGAATATCCTGCATTGGATAGTTTTTATTTTGTCTCCATACAAGTGACACCGGATTACTTTTATCAGGGATTTCAATTCAGGTTCGTGAACATGAACGATAGAGTTGGATTCCGGTCTATTTGGAATCTCGATTATGTAAAATTGGGGAATGAGTTTCAGGCCAATTTGATCTTTGAAAATGACATTGCCTTTACCTCAAAACCCTCATCCTTTTTGAGCAGATACACTGCAATGCCACTGAATCAATTTCAAGGTTTTGAAGAGTTAGAAATGGCTACGGATTTACAAATTGGACTTTTTAATCATTTTGAACAAAGGAGACAGGCAGACCCGAGTAATTTGAGGTTTACTGATATGGAGACGGGGCAATTATTACTATCTGAAACACTGCTTGAGGTGCCGCCGGTAGTTCAGGAAAATCAGCGTGATCTAGATCCGGGAAGACATCAATTTATTAACCCTATACAAAATTTGGCGGGTCTCATAAATAATGTGGTAACAGCTGTCGACAATGCTGAAGATGAATTGATCATAAGGACAGCATATAGCTTTCAGCAGAATGAAGAGCAAATTCCTGAATTACAAAGAAATAATCAGGTAGTGAGGGATGCTCATTTTCGTCACTATTACGCCTATGATGACAATAGTGCTGAGAGAGGGATAGAAATAATAAGAGCGCAGTCTTCTATACCTGCATTGGCTGTTCAGTTTCATGCCAATACCTCTGATACACTCAGAGGAATAGGCTTACATTTACCGCGAATTTTAGCAGGAGACGCAAATAAACAATATCGCCTGGTAGTTTGGGGCGCTTCATTAGAAGGTCCACCATTGTATGAATCGGAGACTATTAACCCGGTTTTCGTGGATACTTATTTTGACAGTATCCAAGGATTTACAACGCATGCACTTAAGTCGCCCATTACAGGACAGGATACGGCTATCTTTATTCCCTCAGGTGATTTTTATGTAGGATGGAAGCAGATAAGTAGAGCTGCAACCGGTTTGTATGTTGGCTTTGATACCAATACAGATAAATCTGAGTATGTTTATTGGTTCAATGGTGCAGCATGGTTTCCTATGCAACAAGTTGCTCCACAAAATAGGGGTGCTATTATGATCAGACCCGTTTTTGGGAGAGAAACGCTGATCAGTACTGATATCAGTGAATTACCAGAATACACTCAGGAGCTAAAAGTTTACCCCAATCCCGTCAGTGATAGATTGTATTTTGAAACTGACTTCCAATTAGTAGGGAATGAGCGAGTTGAAATATTTAATTTGGATGGAAGGATGTTCCACAGCAATCACTTAGCAAATAGTGTCGATGTATCTGAACTTCCTGCGGGAATTTATTTAATTGTAGTAAGCAGTGAAAATGGTGTGAGAAAAACTGCAAGATTTTTAAAACAATA
>RECS01000133.1 GCA_007693915.1 Saprospirales bacterium
GTATTCGTTTTTGCCCTCATGGGCGTATTGTTTTTTGCTTGTCAGAAGGATGAGCGTGTTGTGGAACAATCTTTGGTTGATAGCACGGAGATGGGGTCGGTGGAGAGGTCTATTGATTATCTGCCGTGCTTTCAGCAAGGGAACTGCCCTTGTATTATTATGAGTAATATGGATCCTTTCCCCCATTGGGCAACTACTTGTATGACAGGGTTAAACCTTCTCTACAACAGTGTAAGTAACTATATGCAACCTGCAATTGGGGGATTACCTCCTTCTCCTTTGGCATGCACTCTTCCCAATCCTACCTGTGGCGAAACAGATCCGGATATATTAAATTCGGATTTTGGTTTTTTCCTACAATTTCATAATATAGGGGGATATAATTACGGAGATTTTTATCATTTCTGTATGACTCCTGATAACATTGCTCGCGTGTGTAATCCTCATCCGT
Organism: Saprospirales bacterium; assembly: GCA_007693915.1. Classification (GTDB taxonomy): domain Bacteria; phylum Bacteroidota; class Bacteroidia; order Chitinophagales; family Saprospiraceae; genus PWJY01. The sequence continues at coordinate 452 of RECS01000133.1, forward strand.
TTCCGATAGATATGCATCTTATGTGTAATCCGGATGCTCCAAACCATCAGATGGCTACATTTACTTTAGCTCCAGTGAATGACTTGCAAGGAAGAGATTGTAAAGCATTTAGAATCACAAATCAATGTCATATTGAAGACTGTAATTAATATACGATTCATTTTTGGAAAAAGAAAAAATTATTATCTTTAAAAAATTTTTAATCCACACGGAAAAATTTAGATTATGTTTATTGCAAAGATTTTTGAATGTAAACTTTTTGTTATAAAAATCTATATTACTGCATTTTTTATATTGATGCAAACATCTGTTTATTCCCAACGCCCCTTTATCACCACCTGGAATACAGGAAATCCCGGCATGTCAGCAGATGATCAAGTGTTTATAAGAGGAACAGGAACTAATTATACAATTCAGTGGGAAGAAGTTGGGAATCCGGCTAATAATGGCTTATTAATTGGGAATGATGTAACCACACTAACTTTACCCAATCCGGGGGTTTATCAGTTGAGTATAAGTGGTGATTTCACTCGCATTTGGTTTGATCAATTACCCGGACAAGGTTGTATTGATGATTGTGCAAAACTATTAACTATAGAACAATGGGGCGACATTGAATGGGAATCTATGGAGAGTGCATTTATTTATTGTAGCAATATGGAATTGAATGCAACTGATTCACCGGATCTAAGGCGTGTTGAAAGAATGAATAAAGCCTTTTTTGCGTGCTTGAATTTTAACTCTGATATTAACCACTGGGATGTCAGCAATGTGGTGTATATGGATAGCATGTTTGCCAGCTCTTCATTTAATCAACCGCTTGATAATTGGGATGTGTCAAACGTGATTAGTATGCGATCAATGTTTGCTAGCTCTTCATTTAATCAACCGCTTGATAATTGGGATGTGTCTAATGTAACAAGCATGGAATCCATGTTTAGTTTTAATTTTTCATTTAATCAGCCATTGAATAATTGGGATGTAAGCAAGGTAAATGATATGTCCTTCATGTTCAGTGTTGCAGTGTCCTTTAATGGAGAAATTAGTAATTGGAACGTAAGTAATGTAGAAAAAATGGAGTTTATGTTCCATTCGGCCAATTCCTTCAATAATCCTATTGGGGAATGGGATGTGTCGAATGTTACAAGTATGAGAGCTATGTTTTCACAAGCACGGGACTTTAACCAACCTCTTAATAGCTGGAATGTAACTAGTGTTTTAGATATGACAGTTTTATTTGGTGGTGCCACCTCCTTTAATCAACCTCTTGATAATTGGGATGTTTCCAATGTAATGCTTATGGGTAGAATGTTTAATTATGCCACCTCTTTTAATCAACCCCTTAACAACTGGGATGTTTCTAATGTTATTGATATGGGAGGAATGTTTTGGGATGCTAGTTCCTTTAATCAACATATAGAAAATTGGGATGTCTCCAATGTAAAAGTTATGGGACATATGTTTAAGGGTGCTAGTTCGTTTAATCAACCCATCGATAACTGGGACGTATCCAATGTAAAGGCCATGGAAAAGATGTTTAAGGATGCCATTTCCTTTAATCAACCGCTTAACAGTTGGGATGTTTCTGGTGTGGAAATTGTACCAAATGTAACACTTCCGGCTATGTATGAAATGTTTGCCGGGGCAACTTCCTTTAATCAGCCATTGGATAATTGGGATGTGTATGGAGCAACAGATATGCGAAGAATGTTTTATGGTGCCACCTCCTTTGATCAGAATCTGGGTAAGTGGGAATTTAATAAAGAAAGCAGACTGAATGAAATGTTTGATCGATCGGGAATGAGCTGCGAAAACTACGACCTCACCCTCATGGGTTGGGCAGACAACCCCCAAACACCGGACAACCGCACATTGGGAGCAATAGGACTTAATTACTGGCTGGCAGCAGATGCCAGAGCAATACTCACCAACGAAAAAGGATGGAACATCAGTGGTGATGCCTTTGCGGACTGTGACTATAAAGACTGCGACCTCCCCCCAACCACTATAAACATCCTGGGACAATACCCCTCCTGTCCCGGTGAAGAAATAAGGCTCAGAGCAGAAGCCGATGGTGAGGAATACAACTGGTACAAAAACGGTGAGTTGATTTCCGGGCAAAACAATCAAAGTCTGAAAGTAATGGAAGCGGGCTTATACTCCGTCATCTACACCGACGACCAAAACTGCGAAAGCGAGGAAAGCGATGCCTTAGAAATTACTTTTTTGGATCCCTCCGATCCGCCCATACTGCTGAATGCAGCTGATGCGGTCTTGCGATCAACAAGGCCTAACTGTAGGGGATTTGCTTTTTGGGAGGCGGAGATATTGACTTGCGGTGATATCAATGAGATTGAGAAAAGATCGCTTTGGCGATTGGATTTGTTCAATACGGGTCAGTTTGATATCCTCAGCACTCAGCCGCGACCCGATGGCTCTGCGAGAAACAATCTGCGCATAGAAGAGGAGCTACCACTAGGTATCCACCGCTTAGTTTGGGAGATCAGAGACGAATACGGCAATCTGCTCATTGAGGAACAACTCATCACCCTGGTGGACATGAACCCACCCAATCCGGTCTGTATGCATGGCATTTCTACTAATTTGAGTTCCAATACCGGCACGGTGACCATACCTGCAAGGGTATTTGACGTAGGCAGTTGGGATGACTGTACGGATAAAGAAGATCTGATTTTCACCTTCAGCAGTGATCTGAGCCATACCCACCACACCTGGAGCTGCGACGATCTGGATGGAGAGCAGGAAATCACCTTTACCGTGGAGATCTGGGTCACCAATCAATACGGTCATCAAAACCGTTGTTTCACCTATCTTAAGGTACAGGACAATCGGGATGCCTGTCCGCAAAGCGGTAGTATAACCCCGCTGGTCAATAAGCCAACCGAGGTGCTCAAACCAACAGATTTCACCGAGCTTTTCCCGGAGGAGGATTCCAAGAGTTCTGTCTTTTTGCTCCATAACAACCATCCCAATCCCTTTACGAGTTATACGACCATTAGTTTTGATTTGCCGGAATCCGGAGCTGTACACCTCAGCATTTACAATCCCTACGGCAGTCAGGTTTACCGACAGGCTCGTCAATTTAATGCCGGCAGTCAGTCGTGGGTGATCGAGGGAGGGGAGTTACCGCATTCCGGATTTTATATTTATCGATTGGGTTTCGGAGGAGAGGTAATGCCGGGAAGGATTTTGAGATTGGAGTGAGTTTACCAAGCTGAAAGTGTGGCAGAGGGCTGTTTCACCGCAGAGAGCGCAAAGTTCGCAGAGAAAAAATAAGAATTCACTGCGCCAACTCTGCTACCTTGGCCACGCTAAAGGCGTGATAAACTAACCTCCGCGGTGAGTTTTTTTTTTGGTTTACTACGACACTGGTAAAGGAGAATGGATGCTGATAGAACCATATAATTCACCATCGCAAGTTGAAATTGCCGAAGCTCAATGAGGGCGTACGTGTATAGAAGCAGATAAAGAATTCACAGCCAATCAGAGAAATCCAAAAATCAAATAAATCAGTGGTACGGACAATGAGGATGTTGAGAATGGAGTGAGTTTGCCAAGCTGAAAGTGTGGCAGAGAGCTGTTTTACCGCAGAGAGCGCAGTGTGAGTTTACCAAGCTGAAAGCATGGCAGAGAAAAAGGGCAGAGTTTAGACTCTAGTTAGAGTTGGTTTACCACGACAAAGAGTTATAGCAGAGATAAAATGCAGATTAGATATTGCAATTCATAAAATTCACTGCGCCAACTCTACCGTCCTTTGTCACGCTAAAGGCGTGATAAACTAACTCTCCACCAATGAATTTGGGGACAAATGCGGTGAGTTCCTTTTTGGGTTTACTACGACACTGGTAAAGGAGAATGGATGCTTATAGAGCCATAGCATTCACCATCGCAAGTTGAAAGGAGCAATCTTCAAAAAAGAAGGGTGTGCCAAGTAACAAATGGGCGGAATTGATGGGTCAGGTGCATTTGTCGCCTAGTCCCCCAACCCAAAAATGGAACTAATCACCCTGAATGACTTGTTAAAATTGTTATATATTATAAAATTATAATTTTTTGCCTTTTCTTTGCAAATTGTACAAAGCTGTTTCCTCATGGTAAAATATACTGAAGACAATATACAGTCGCTGGACTGGAAAGAACACATTCGAATGCGCCCGGGTATGTATATCGGTAAACTCGGAGATGGGAGTTCACCGGATGACGGTATTTATGTACTGCTCAAAGAAGTTCTCGATAACTGCATCGACGAGCACGTAATGGGATTTGGAAGTGACATTGAGATCAAACTGGACGACAATACCGTAACTGTGCGAGACTATGGACGAGGTATTCCACTTGGTAAAGTAGTGGACTGTGTATCCAAAATAAACACCGGGGGCAAATACGATTCCAGAGCATTTAAAAAATCCGTGGGCCTTAACGGGGTAGGAACTAAAGCAGTCAATGCACTTTCTACCAGGTTTAAGGTATCTGCAGTAAGAGACAACAAAGAGAAAACGGCTGTTTTTGAACGAGGAAACATCTTAAATGATGGTAAAATAGTCAAATCAGAAGACCGAAACGGTACTCAGATTCAGTTTACTCCGGATGAGACTATTTTCAAGGATTTTAATTTCAGAACTGAAATTATTGAGGCACAGCTTTGGAATTACGCCTACTTGAATGCAGGTCTGAAACTGCGATTCAATGGTAAAGTGATCGTTTCAAAAAATGGATTGCTGGATTTATTGGAGAAGAAGACTGCCAAGGAAACTTTGCGATATCCGGTAATTTATCTAAAAGGAGATGACATTGAGATTGCTTTAACCCACTCCAATAGTTACGGTGAGCAATACTATTCCTTTGTCAACGGACAAAATACCATACAAGGAGGTACTCACCTCGCCGCCTTCAGAGAGGCATTTGTAAAAGTAGTAAGAGATCACTTTGGGAAAAACTTTGATGCGCGAGATGTTCGTTCCTCAGTTTTTGCAGCCGTTAGTGTTCGGATAGAAGAGCCTGTATTTGAGTCCCAAACCAAGACCAAACTGGGTTCCAGTACTATATCAAAAGACGGTCCTACCCTAAGGACTTTCCTAAATGACTTTTTAAGTAAAGAACTGGATAATTTTCTCCACCGCAATACCGATATAGCTCAGGCCATGCTTAAGCGTATACAACAATCGGAGCGCGAGAGGAAAGATATGGCAGGTATAAGAAAACTGGCTAATAAAAGAGCCAAAAAAGCCAATATTCACAACAAAAAACTGAGGGATTGCAGAGTGCATTACAACGATGTCAAAAAAGATGAAGAGGCCCGATTGAATTCTACTATTTTTATCACAGAGGGAGATTCAGCCAGTGGTTCATTGACCAAGGCGAGAGATGTACAATCACAAGCTGTTTTTTCACTTAGAGGAAAGCCGCTCAACTGCTACGGATTGACCAAAAAAGTAGTTTATCAAAACGAAGAGTTTAATTTACTTCAGCATGCTTTGAATATTGAAGAATCCTTAGATGACCTCAGGTACAATCGGATTGTGATTGCGACAGATGCCGATGTGGACGGAATGCATATCAGATTGTTATTACTGACCTTTTTTCTACAATTTTTTCCTGAAGTAGTTAGAAACGGACATCTTTTTATTCTCGAAACCCCACTTTTCAGGGTAAGAGATAAAAAGACCACTTACTATTGTTATAGTGAGCAGGAAAAGCTTGATGCTGTAGAGAAGCTCAGAGGTAAAGCCGAAATTACCCGCTTTAAAGGTTTGGGGGAAATCTCTCCGATTGAATTTGAGGATTTTATTGGACAGGATATAAGACTGGAAAAAGTAATCTTTGACGAAGAAACAGATCTCGATTCAATTTTGACCTACTACATGGGGAAGAATACCCCCCAAAGACAAGAGTTTATCATCGAAAATCTACGCGCCGAAATAGATCGGTTGAATGCAGAAGTCGCTTTAAAGGAGTCCGAAGCCACGGAATTGATAGATGTATGACGTAATGGCAGGTCAAAAAAAAATGATTTTTAAAAATCTGCCAATTTCCGATTTATGAGGCGATGGCACAAAACTTGAACAGTATTTTGCGAACTTTAATTAGTTAGAGTTCATCAAATGTCCATGCTAATCCGTTACAATAATGACGGACTACTCATTTAATGAAAATTGAAATATGTTTGAAGATATAATATACGATGCAGGTCCTGCTGATGAGCCGGAGTTTTTACCGATAATTTCTGTTACTGACGAAGAGGAGCCCTCTCAGGATGAAAGGTATCCGGAGGCCTTACCCTTGATAGCCCTGAAGAATACCGTGCTTTTTCCCGGGGTTGTGATTCCAATTAATGTAGGTAGAAGCAAATCTTTTTCAGCTCTGCAAGATTCTTTTCAAAAACACAGATACATTGGCGTTCTTGCTCAAAAAGACCCTAAAATTGAGGATCCCGTTCAAAATGATCTTTATAAAATTGGTACAGTTGCACGAATCATTAAGTTGCTAAAAATGCCCGATGGTTCTACTACTGCGATTTTACAAGGAAGGAAAAGGTTCGAATTGAATGAATTGCTGATGAATTCTTCCTTTTTATTGGGAAAAATTTCTCCTATCGAATACGATAGCTTGTATGATCAAATGCAATTCTCCGCTTTGACCAAGTCCATCAGGGAAAAATCCAAGCGGATTATTGAATTGTCTCCAAATATTCCCATGGAGTCCATAATGATGATTAAAAATATAACCAACAACATATTTTTAATCAATTTTATGGCCAGCAACCTGAATATCTCCGTTGTAGATAAACAGCGTATACTTGAAGACAATGACCTCCTGAATAAGGGATCCTTGGTACTAGAGTATATGGATAAAGAGCTACAGCTTTTAGAGATAAAGGATAAAATTGAATCTAAAACCCGCTCAGATATTGAGAAGCAGCAAAGGGACTATTTTCTCAATCAACAATTGAAAACCATTCAGGAAGAACTGGGTCAAACAGGGTCCGGTTCGGATTTACATGATTTGATAAAAAGAGCGGATAAAAAGAAATGGCCAAAAAATGTAAAGGAGGCCTTTGACAAGGAACTTGCCCGTCTTAAACGGATCAATCCGCAAATGGCGGAGTACTCACTTACTTTTAATTATGTGGAATTTTTGCTTGATCTTCCTTGGGATAAAGTAAGTAAGGACAACTTCGATCTTTTGAAGGTGAAAGAAATACTAGATAAGGATCATCACGGTCTGGAAAAAGTAAAAGAACGAATACTTGAGCACCTCGCCGTTTTAAAATTAAAAGGAGATATGAAGGCTCCTATTTTATGCCTCGTCGGTCCTCCCGGAGTAGGTAAAACCTCTTTAGGCAAGTCAATAGCGAGGTCTCTGCGTCGAAAGTTTGCCAGAATGTCTTTTGGTGGCCTTCATGACGAATCAGAAATCAGAGGACATAGAAAAACGTATATTGGTGCCATGCCTGGAAGGATTTTACAAGCTATTAAAAAGGCAAAAACATCCAATCCTGTTTTCATTCTTGATGAGATAGATAAAATTGGGAAGGACTTCAGAGGAGATCCTTCTTCTGCATTATTGGAGGTTCTCGATCCTGAACAAAATGACTCTTTTCACGATAATTACCTGGAACTGGAATACGATTTGTCCAAAGTGCTTTTTATCGCTACAGCTAATTCTATGGCTACCATCCAGCCGGCACTTAGGGACAGAATGGAAATTATACAAATTAGTGGCTACTCCACCGAGGAAAAGGTTGAAATTGCCATCAAGCATTTGATCCCTAAACAACGAGAAGCACACGGTTTGAAGGGCAATCAAATACGTATAAACAGAAAGGTCTTGACCAAAGCAATCAGCTTGTACACCCGCGAATCTGGTGTGCGATCCTTAGACAGGGTTATCGCTGCGATGATGCGTCATGTGGCCAAAAAAGTGGCAATGGATGAAGTTAAAAGCTTTACCGTAACTGTTGAGTCACTCAAAGATATTCTCGGTCCTGAAAAATTTCAACCGGACCTTTACGATGAGGTTAGCATCCCGGGTGTTTCAGTTGGACTGGCGTGGACTGCAGTAGGTGGAGATATTTTGTTTATCGAAACCTCAAAGAATACGGGGAAAGGCAAATTGACGCTCACCGGGAACCTGGGAGATGTGATGAAAGAATCTGCCTCAACTGCATTGAGTTTCCTTAAAGCAAATGCTGAGTCATTTGGTCTTGATTCTGACAGTTTTGATAAAACGGATATTCACCTGCATGTACCCGAGGGTGCGATACCAAAGGACGGACCCTCAGCCGGAATTACTATGCTTACCGCAATTGCAAGCTCTATGAGCGGTAAAAAAGTAAAACCCTATCTCGCTATGTCGGGAGAAATTACGTTGAGAGGAAAAGTGCTTCCCGTTGGCGGAATCAAGGAGAAAGTGCTTGCAGCACGTAGAGCGGGAATAAAAGAGGTCATTCTCTGTAAGGACAATGAAAAACACGTTCAGGAAATTAAAGCTGAATATCTGGAAGGACTTGAATTTCACTACGTAAAAAAAATGAAGGAAGTCTTGCAGTTGTCTTTGGTTTAAATGCTGATTTTTGCTTTAAGTACAATTCATTAGAAACCATAACAAGCTCGCGTTTATGGAGCCATAAATGTATTTCAATCTGACGGAATACCATACATCTTGAATACATTCGTTGAGATTTATTTATTTTTCTTAAACGCAAATTAACATTAAGTTCAAATGTTTTAGCGGGTGTATTTTGAAAAGAAAAAAAACTAATCAGTACATTTGCATCGGACTTTATTTAAAAGAGAATTAGATATGAATTTCGAAGCACCTGACTTTACAGCACAAAGTGTTTTACCCGGAACTTTCGAAGCGGAAAATCATTGGTATCCCAAGGCACTCAATGCTACCCTTCACCCCATGGTTGACTTTTTTTTAAATTTATCTCCTGTTCGCATAATTGAACGCTATTGTCACTTACACCCAGGGGTGGACCGAGATGCTTTGAGTCAATTGCTTACCCATAAGCCTAAATATTTTCGTTGGGGTGGAGCAGACCTGATTAATGTGGCTACCGAAAAAGGGAAGAGAGAAATGGTAGTGATAGAGAATAACTCCTGTCCATCGGGTCAGAAATCCATGCCATTGATGAGCGATCATCAGGAAATGGGAACCTATAAACACCTTATAAATAGTACGTTTATGCCTTTTTTAAGGTCAAAAACTACTCCTCAGGGGGGTGATCTGGCTGTTATTTATGACAAAAACTTAATGGAGGCATCCGGTTATGCTGCCGTTATAGCTGAGCTTACAAGGGAGAAAGTCCACCTTACTGAATTTAAGGATCATATACACCCACGAGCTGTCAGGTTTGAAGATGGTTTGATGTATGTATTTGGAGAGGACAAAAAATGGCATCCAATTCGCGCGGCATTCCGCTACGTTACACAACGCCCCTGGAATAGAATTCCCATATTGACAAAAACTAAAATCTTAAACCCCATTATTGCTTGCCTGGCCGGAGGTAGGAATAAAATGATTGCCGCCAAAGCATACGACATTTTCAATGCAGAGTACGAGCAATCCGGAATTCAAATCAATACTCCTGAAACCATATGGGATGTGACCAAGGCTGAGGTGCCGCTTTATGTGAAGATGTTCGGAGGCCATGCCGTAATAAAAATTCCTTATTCTAATGCAGGACAAGGAGTTTACACCATTACAAGTGAAAAGGAACTTGGAAATTTTATGGAAATAGATCATCCATATAATCAATTTATAGTGCAATCACTCATCGGAAATTATCACTGGACTTCAAAAGGGAAAAAAGGGAAATTGTATCATGTCGGCACCATGCCCAATATCAAGGGTCAAAGCTATGTTTGTGATATTCGGATGATGGTTTGTACCAGTAAAGATGGCATTATGCCGTTATGCCTTTATGGTCGGAGGGCTGCCAAACACCTGGAAGATAAACTCAAAGAAGGCACTGATTCATGGGCTATTTTAGGAACTAATCTTTCAAAGAAAATTAGTGAAGGTACCTTTGAAACTGATGCAAATCGACTAATGCTGACAGATCGCAGGGACTTTAATAAAATGGGAGTTGGATTGGATGACCTGATCGAGGGATATATTCAAACTATTACCTCTATGATTGCCATTGATAATATGGCAAAATTACTGATTAACAGCAAAGGACAACTGAAACAGAAGTTATTCCTTTCTCTGAATAATGACCAGCGCTTAGTGGAAGAGATCAATCAATCAATTGGTTAATTGCTCTTCCTTCTGTAAAACTAATTTGGGGTTGAACAAATCAAATCCCTAATTACTTATTATTTCAGACTTATTTTTTGCATATTTGTAAAAGTCAACAACTTCTATACCAATGGATATTCTTGTATTAACAGATCACCGAGCTCATACTGTACAAAATTCGGTCTATGAACTGGTTGGGATGTTAAAGAAGCTCAGGCCGCAGGTCAACTTTTTTATTGGGAGCCGAGGTCTGGATGTAAATGATGATTTTTTCTTTAAAATGAAAACCAAGGAAATATCAGTTCGACAGGCTGCTGAGGATTTTCAGTTTTCAGATGACCATCAATTTTATCAATCACCCTTAAAGGTGTTTAAAATTGCTGATTTTGACTGGATTATATTGAGATTACCAAGACCCATTCCTACAGGTTTTTTTGATTTTTTGAGAAGTAATTTTGACGAAAAGAGAATTATCAATCGCCCCTCAGGGGTCGAAATTACCGGGAGTAAGCTGTTTCTTTTAAACTACCCTCATTGGTGCCCTCCTATGCGACATTGTAAGAATACGGTGGATATTCAGGAATTTGCGGCTGATTTTCCCATTGTGCTGAAGCCATTAGAAGATTATGGAGGTAGGGGCTTGGTAAAAATTGACGGTCAAAAAGTCTGGGAAGGAAACACGGAGACTGACTTAATTACTTTCTTAAAAAAGCTGGAAGAAAGAAATAGCTTTGAATACCTTGCGATGAAATATCTGTCAAATGTGCATTTGGGAGATAAACGAATTATGATCTCAAATGATACCATTTTAGGAGCAACATTGCGATTGCCCCCTGAAGGAAATTGGTTGTGTAATGTCTCACAGGGTGGTAGGTCTGCTAGTTCGCAGCCTGACGAGCGTGAAACTGCAATAGCTATGGATTTAATAAAAGATATGAAAAAACACGGTGTGGTGCTATTTGGTTTCGACACCTTGACAGGAGATGATGGTTTGCGATATCTCTCAGAAATCAATACCCTAAGTCTGGGTGGTTTGGCCCCGGCAGATAAAGGTTCCGATATGCCTATTATGAAAAATGCAGCTCTCGGGATTTGGAATTATATCGACGAAAAAGAAAAAAAAGACTGATCTTTGCTCGATAAAATGTTGAATTATGCTGGATAAAAAGGTGGTTAAAGAATTGGATATTGAATCCTATGATAGAGGAAAAACCCATAAGTTATGGCTGCATTTAATAGGTGATGCTATGGGTAATCCGATTATGATTCCGGTCATTTTGATCCGAGGGATTAAACCGGGAGGGACCTTGGGAATAACAGCAGCGGTACATGGTAATGAAATCAATGGTATTCCAGTTATCCAACGAATTGCTAATCAGGTAGATGCGGAAAAACTAAAAGGAAATATACTGGCGATACCGGTGGTAAACGTACCTTCTTTCTTTCGAAACGATAGAAGATTTGTCGATAAGGTCGATTTAAACCACATCATGCCCGGAAATAAAAAGGGAAATGTGAGCTCTGTCTATGCTTACCGCTTTTTTGACAGAGTAATAAAAAATGTGGATGTCCTGCTTGATTTGCATACAGCGAGCTTTGGGAGAGTAAATTCCTATTATATCAGAGCCGATATGCGCAATAAAGCAACAGCTAAACTAGCCAAGCTCCAGAATGCGGAAATCATAGTGCACAATCCACCTGCGGACGGCACCCTCAGGGGTGCTGCAAGTGCATTGAAAATTCCGGCAATCACTCTGGAATTAGGTAATCCGAATGTCTTTCAAAAAGGGGTTATACAAGCTTGCTTGACGGGCATCTATAATGCAATCTATCATTTGGGAATGTTGGAAGGTGACATAGTCCCTCCAAAAACTGATGCCGCACTTTGTTCCCATTCCTATTGGTTGTATACCGATAAAGGTGGGATTTTAACGGTTATACCAAAAATAACGAAAGTGGTGGAAAAAGGCGAAAAAATAGCTGTACTTAGAGATGTTTTCGGTTCGGTAATCAGTGATATCCGCAGCCCTGAGCGCGGTATAGTCATTGGTAAAAGTGTACATCCTGTAAATCAAACCGGTGGGAGAATACTACATTTGGGTGTTTTGAAATAGAGGGTTCAGGAAAAAAATTATTTTTTACTTTCTGGCTTCTAGTGCACATCGAAAAGCAGTAAATTCATCTTTTACCACATAGACACAATAGAAACATAGTTTTCACATAGTTGGAAATCCGTATTTTAGACTATATATGTTCTATGTCATGCCTGTGACTGGATGATCCTATGTGGTTTATTGCACTTATTCCGGGTTAACATATCCAACTTTCCATTTTCATTTCTACAGCAGGTCTAAACATCCCCGGCATATTCACCATTAGAATTCCGAAAATAGCAAATCCCCGTAATGCATCAATAAGCTCAATTCTCTTTTGGAATTAGGCTATTAAACAATAATGTAAAAGTTAGATGGCTGTTGATTCAAACTAACTAAATGTATAGGGATAATTATGTTTATTGATTTGCTAGGCAGAATTATAATCAATCGACCTGACTTGCCCCGAGAAAATTGAACACCGAACACCCATTAATCTTGTCTCGTCAATGGGCTGTGACTTGACGAGGCGATATTTGATTTAACCCAGATTATTCATGAGATTTCGTTTCGAAAAGCAAAAATGTCAATAGAATTGGGAAGCGCAGAAATTTTTATCCGAAGGA
>RECS01000145.1 GCA_007693915.1 Saprospirales bacterium
TGCTGAATGCATTGTTGTATTCGCACACCTGCGCTTCATATCGCTCCATACCGAAAGCTTCATTCTCCTCAGGTAGAATCGGGCGGTAATGGGTGTCGATAAATTCAGAAGTATTCTTAAACCTATATAAATTTAAGTTTCCTATATTTGACTAAAATCCAACCATGAATTTCATCCAATTGACCTTTAGGGACATCATGCAGTCTCGAATCATTTACTTCGATGAAAAACAAGAGGATGCATACAGGGAGATATGTGATCGGCTGAGAATTGACAATATGCCGGCCATAGATGGTAAAAACAATTACAAACTGAATAATGGTGAATTCAAAAAAATCAGTCTGGAGAAAATAAATATGGTTGATGTAAATCAGCGGATTTTTGATGAAGGACTGCTGGATCAATTTGAAGCAAATGACCACATTGAACCCATCGAATTCGATGGGTTTAAAAAGTAAAAGGGAAGATTAGGAATATGGCAAAGAAAAAGAAACTGATTGTTAAAGGAACAGAAGTAACAATCTCACTTGAAAATGATGGTGAGTACATTTCTTTAACTGATATGTTGAAAGCTAAAGACGGAGATTTTTTTATTTCGGACTGGCTTAGAAATCGAAATACTGTTGAATTTCTTGGCATTTGGGAGTCTGTCAACAATCCTGATTTTAATTATGGCGAATTCGCCATAATTAGAAGTCAAGCAGGCTTGAACAATTACAAAATAAGCGTTAAGGAGTGGAATAAAAAAACCAATGCCATTGGATTAAAAGCTACAAGCGGAAGGTATGGTGGAACATACGCCCACATTGATATCGCTTTTGAATTTGGAATGTGGATCAGCGCTGAATTCAAGGTATACCTCATACAGGAATATAAGCGCCTCAAAGAAGAAGAAAATAACCGCCTACAACTCAACTGGAACCTGCAACGTACCCTTGCTAAAGTAAATTACACCATCCATACCGATGCGATTAAAGAACACCTGATTCCCGAAAAACTCACGCCAAAGCAAACTTCATTGGTTTATGCCTCCGAAGCAGATTTACTGAACATGGCACTTTTTGGAAAAACAGCGGCTGATTGGCGCGCTCAAAACTCTGATGCCAAAGGAAACATTCGTGACCAAGCCACTTTGGAGCAACTGGTGGTGCTCTCCAATCTGGAAAGTATCAATGCTGTTTTGATTCGTCAATGTCTGGAACAGGGAAAACGCCTCACCCAACTCAACCAAATTGCGATTACTCAAATGACTTCTTTGGTCAATAAAGCGAACTTGAATAAACTGAAATAAATGGATTTAAAAATATTTTCACTAATAAATCTCCTACAAGCCCTAAATATATGAATTTATTTGACAATTTATCAAAATCACCTCCTTCTTGGGAAAAATCTCACTCTCTCTCTTTTTTCTTTGTTTATCCCTCATGATGGTCTGGATACAATTGATATGATTGTAGGATGGCCAGGATATAAAGCGAGATTCCCAATTTCAGTGAATAAAAAGAGAAGACCGAAGGTCTGACATTATTATAGAAAATTGGTGCGAATCAAATAGGGAACCGCGAAGCGGTGGCATTATTACAGGCACCTGGGTGCTATTGATGTGTGTCTCATTCCATTTCCGTGAAAGATGCTCCCGCCTTGCGGGACAAGCTCCGCCTACAGCGCTACAAAGGTGAGGCATCCCGAAGAATGGGACAGACTCTATGGTGCTACTAAAACCCGTTCCTCCGTGTATCATTGACTCTCTAATCCAATGATGGCGTGGAAGCAGCCGGTTATCACTTCTGTCATTTTTTCAAAATCGAGCGTATCAATGGTATCGGAAGGCAAATGGTAGTTGGGATTTCTCAAAAAGGAGGTGTCGTTAATCATGGCGGCCGGGTAACCGAAACGCCAGTAATTGATGTGGTCTGACATTCCCGCCAATCCGGTCCGATCCGGAAAATCGATCTTCTGCACATCGATATTGGAATTTTCGGCCATCAACTTTTGAATCCGGGCATTGAAGTCGGTGTAATCCTCAATGCCTACCACAATGATAAAATCCCCGGTATTCGGGTAAATATTGGCAAGGCCGGGATCGGGATAGGGCTGCGAACCGGGTTCATCCGAAAAGTATCCTATCATTTCGTAGCAAATCATTCCAATGACATCTGCTCCCTCATCGTATAGGGACCTGGCGTGAATGTAACTTCCCATCTCATTTGTGTAAAAAAATGGGGGTTCCTCCAGACAGTAGGCCACCAGATCGATTCTGTAATCAAGATCGGGCTTTCCGGCTCCGATCATTCGGGCGGTCTCCAGCAAACCGGCCACTGCACTGGCATTGTCGTCAGCTCCAGGTTGATCTCCGCAGACATCGTAATGGGCTCCCACCACCAGTCTCTTTTTTTTGTCGCTGTTGTAGCTGGCAATCACATTGGTGTATTCCCTGCCCTCCGCCATCCACTTCTGTTCCTGCACATCGAGCTTTGCCTCTGTCATGACCTCTTTGATATAGGTACTCGCCTCATTTAGACTTTCCATATTCAGGTAATTGCGAAAAGGTCTGATTTCAGTGAGGAATTCCACGTCCTTGTACAATCGGTCTTTGTTTGCTTTCCTTGTCATATATTTAATTTTTTTTCATTGGAAGTTTAACCCGGATTTATTGATTCCCCCCTT
>RECS01000086.1 GCA_007693915.1 Saprospirales bacterium
TGTCTATAAAGTCATGTTTTCCTATGGCTCCACCATAGGTTAATTATGGCGCACCCTTGGTGCTTGATTGTTCTGTCTTTTTCCCTTTTCCTGCACCCAAGGCTAATTATGGCGCACCTTTGGTGCTTGTTTCTAAGGTGATGCTCTTCTCCTATGGCTCCACCATAGGTTAATTATGGCGCACCCTTGGTGCTTGTTTCTAAGGTGATGTTCTTCTTGAGAGCACCAAAGGTGCGGTTATAATTAACATAGCCTGAAGGGCTATGTTGGCAATGTATGATTAATTAAGCACCAAAGGTGCGAAATAAAAAATTCGAGAGATTTCATTTCTGAATTTCTATTTTAGACGTTTTGAGAAAGTCCTGTATCCCATTAAAAATCGAGATTTTTTGTTCTCTGCTTGATTGGTGGCAAATTTTTGCACCCACCCACATCTGTTATTTAATTTTAGTCTTAAAATAAATTTTACTTTTGCAAAAAAAAATAACATGATGGAAATCCCACAACTCTTAGACCGTGAGCTTTTTTTTGGTGAACAGCAAATATCCGGAGCCCAAATATCTCCAGATGGTAAATTCCTCACTTTTTTAAGGCCTTATCGGGATACGAGAAATATATGGAAAAAAAAATTAGATGAGGATTTTGATCAGGCGAGACCATTGACAAATCAAACTGAGCGTCCAATCAGTTCCTATTTCTGGTCAAGAGACGGAAAGTCGATTTTGTATGTAAAGGATCAAGGTGGAGATGAAAACTACCATATATATAAGGTAGCTGCCTCAGAAAAAGATGAAGATGGGATTCCTGAATCTGTCCAATTGACTAAAGGTGATCAAATCAGAGCATTTATATATTATGTGTGCAAAAAAGACAGTGATTTGATTTATATCGGTCTGAATGATCGGGACCCGGCCTGGCATGATTTATATAGTCTGCGAATATCCAATGGCGAGTTGACCAAGCTTAGAGAAAATCACGAGCGATATGTCAGTTGGATTTTTGACCATAATGATCAACTCAGGCTCGCAATGAAAAATCAGCCCAAAGGGAATACCGAGTTATGGAGAGTAGATGAAGAAGAGGAAACTAAATTGTTAGAGTGGACGGTTTTAGATTCATTCAATCCCGTTGTGTTTCACGAGGATAATCAGCGGTTGTATGCTGTTTCCAATATAGGGGAGGAGATGGATTTAAGTGCTTTGTACCTGATGGATACCAGTGATGGAGCAATGCAGATATTAGAATCTGATCCCGAAAAAAAGGTGGATTTTGGGTCTTTGTTTTTTTCCGACAAAAAGAAAGAATTGATTAGTACCTCCTATACAGATGATAGAACAAGACACTATTTCAAGGATAAAGAGTTTGGAGCCCGTTACGATAGCCTGTTAAAGGATTTTGCTCCTTTGAGAATAAGTTTGCGGAGCCCAAGTCTTGATGAAAAATATTGGTTGCTGACGACTTACTCAGATGTGGAGCCTGGGGTGGTATATTTGTACAATTGGGAGACAAATGAGCTGCAACTTCAATACCATGTAAGACCGGAAATTCCAAGGGAAGCGCTTTCGACCATGGAGCCCATTTCCTACCCTTCCTCAGATGGATTGGAGATACCCGCTTATTTGACCTTACCCAAAGGTTATGGCAGGAAAAACCTACCTTTATTGGTCATGCCACACGGTGGGCCATGGGTCCGGGATTTTTGGGGATACAACACTTACGCGCAGTTTTTTGCCAACAGGGGATATGCAGTTTTGCAGCCCAATTTTAGGATTTCAACAGGATATGGAAAAAAATTCCTCAATGCCGGCAACGGGCAATGGGGCGATCTGATGCAGGATGATTTAACCTGGGGTGTAAATTATCTCATAGAGAAGGGAATAGCAGATAAGAATAAGGTAGGTATTTTTGGTGGTTCCTATGGCGGGTATGCTACACTTGCAGGGCTGGCATTTACTCCGGATGTGTATGCTTGTGGAATTTCTTTTGTAGGCCCTTCCAGTTTGATTACTTTACTTGAATCTATTCCCCCTTATTGGGAGGCCGGTAGAAAAATGTTCCATGTGAGAATGGGAGATCCAACAACCGAGGAGGGCAAAAAACAATTGATTCGCCAATCTCCGCTTTTTTCAGCTGAAAAAATAAAATCACCTTTGATGGTAGTTCAGGGTGAGAACGACCCAAGAGTAAAAAAACAGGAATCAGACCAAATCGTTTTGGCCTTATATGAAAGGGGGTTTCCTGTTGTTTATCTCAATGCAGATGATGAGGGGCACGGTTTTGCAAGGCCTATCAACTCTATGGCATTTATTGCTGCTATGGAGGAGTTTTTGTCGCATTATCTTAAAGGGAGATACCAGCAGGATATGCCTGCTCACATTGCCAAACGTCTCAAAGAAATTACGGTGGCGGTAGAGGAGATGAATAATGATAAGGTATAGAAGTTCCTTTTTCAAAAAGAATAACCCAGGCTCACTCCGGGAAAATAGGGGATAAAAACTCCTTCTGCGAGTATTGGAGCAAATCCGGCTTTCCACATGAAACCACCATTAGGGGGTTGTCTCCTATACATGAATGAAAAAGTAAGGAATACATTGCTGTCAAGAAAATCTCCTGTTATAATAGTTGTGCCTACACCTATTTCAAAATAATTTCCACCATCTCCAAGAAGGTAGTTTATCATCAAGGGTATGCTGGTAATTCCGTCGCCATCAGATATATCTCCAACGTAACCTATTCCGGCCCTGATTCCCAATCTATTTAGGATTCTGGTATCATAATTAAAAGTAAAGGTTAATCCATTGCCAAGGCCCTCTACAAAAACTGCGGTTTCCGCCCCGTCAAAATCTTTATTGTCTTGTGCTGAAATACTGATTTGACTTAGAAGAAAAATGATAAATAAAATGAACAGTAGAGTCGTATTCTTCATTTGATGAGATGTTTTGTTTTAATAAACGAATTAAATACAATTTTAGATGCTTGATTTTTGGATTGAGAACAAAACTTACTCATTATTCTATGTCCCCTATGTCATGCTTAAAGCTTAAGACATTCCCTATGTGGTTAATTTTTTGAAGGAATTAGAGAATTTATCAAGCCCTAGGCATTACATTGTGATTCTATCAATCTGCAAGCTCGCTATAATCATTTTTCTATGTCTCCTGTCCCTATATGGTTAATATTTAAAACAGGTAGACACCTAGCTTTTTTTAATGCCGGCACACATTGGAATTGAAACTTCCATTTTATTCCAAAAACAAGACTTTAAACTACTTGGGGATAATAGAACCTACCATTTGGAACGCAAATTCTATTTAGAATTAATCTAAACAAAAGCTTGTCTTTAAATTTACTTAAAGCAGTTTACAGGAATCTTAAAGATTTGTATCTTTGCTCAAATTTATAAAGGCTGAAAATGCAGTTTAATTCATAATTTTTGCAATTTATGCTTATGAAACAAAAGACGTCTAAGAGTTTTTCCATATTTAGTACTTTAATGCTCTTATTGTTATTTTTACCATCTAATGTTTTGGCACAGAGTTCCGCTGGTTCTCCAGATTTTATTATGAGCATGGTAGTCGCTACGGTTATCATTGTTTTCGGAGCCATAATTTTTGTGACGGACAGCTTGCTTCAATTAGAAGGGAAAAGACAATTAGAGGGAAAAGATGTAAAAGTGGATGCCTCTTTATTTCCAAAAAATCTGAATGGCAATGCCGCAGATTTGCCATCTTACATTCCCAAAGACAGATATTTCAAACTTCGAAGGGGTTTTGACATTAATCTGGAAGGTAAGCCTGAAGAAAAGATAATTGATGCTCCCCAGGTAACCAGATACTCTGTGAGTCCCATGGATTTTTACGGAATTGCTCCGATACCAAAAATTGTTCCTGAGGAAGGAGATGCAGTTTTAGCCGGTGATGAATTGTTTTTTGACAAAAGAAATCCTGAGATCAAGTTTGTCGCGCCGGTTTCCGGTGAATTTATCGGCCTTGAACGAGCCGAAAAAAGAGCGGTCAAGGAAGTAATGATTTTAGCAGATAAGGAAATAAAGTTCAGGGAACTGCCACATTTAGATATCAATGTTGCAGAAAGAGCAGATATTGTAGACTTTCTAAAAAAATATGGTGGTTGGGTTCATTTGAGACAAAGACCATTTGATAGCATACCCAATCCTGAGGATGTGCCAAGGGATGTTTTTATAAGCACCTTTGATACTGCGCCGCTTGCTCCTAATCTGAATTTCGCAACTCATGGTGAGGAAGCTGCATTTCAAGCCGGTATTGATATGTTGAATAAACTTACTGATGGGACAGTATTTCTAGGTTTAGACGGTAGAGCAAAAGAGGTTCCTTCTCCTGTTTTTACTAATGCAAAGAACGTTGAGCCATATTGGTTTAAAGGAAAACACCCTGCGGGGAACGTTGGTGTTCAAATTCACCATATCAAACCGATTAAAAAAGGTGATACAGTGTGGTATTTACATCCTCATGACGTAATTGTTTTGGGTAGGATGTTAACAGAAAGAAGATATAATACAGAGAGGCTAGTTGCTTTAACAGGGGCTGAGATCAAGCCTAATGTTTACGCTATGGTTAGACCGGGTGCAAATATGGGAGAGTTGCTCTCAGCTGTTCAATTTCAGGAAGAAAATGTCAGATTGGTTAGTGGTGATGTTTTGACAGGAAAGAAAAAGTCTAGGGATGGATTTTTAGGGTTCTTTGAAGATCAGGTAACTGTATTGCTAGAGGGAGATTATTATGAGCCATTTGGCTGGTTATTGCCACAGGAAGTAAGGCCATCAATTTCACCAACTTTCCCCGGTTTTATTTTCCCTGATATGGAATTCCGTGCAGATACCAATGCCCATGGTGAGCGTCGCGCTTTTGTGGTGACGGGACAGTATGAGGAAGTATTGCCCATGGACATTTATCCTCAGCACCTGATGAAGGCCATCATTACCAACGATTTTGAAAGAATGGAAGGTCTTGGTATTTATGAAATGAGCGAGGAGGATATTGCTCTTTGTGAGTTTGTTTGCACATCTAAAATGCCTTTACAGCAAATTTTGCGCGAAGGTTTGGAAATAGTAAATGAGTAATATTTTTTATAGATTAATGATAATGGTCTAATAAAATGGTAGATAATATAATTAAATTATTAGAGAAGTATGAACCCAATAAGGAAAAACAGCCTTTTTTATGGGCACTTTATGATGGGTTCCATACTTTCTTATTTGCGCCTAATCACGTAACAAAAGCTGGTGTTCATATCCGTGACAATATGGATTTGAAAAGAACCATGATTCACGTAGTTTTGATGTTGCAATTGTGCTATTTGTTTGGCACATACAATATTGGACATCAGCATTTTCTTGCTTTGGGTGAGTACACCGGATTTTTAGAAGGCGCTCATTTAAAGCTGATGTACGGTCTTTGGCAACTGTTGCCAATATTCGTGGTAACCCACGTAGTAGCCCTTGGTATTGAATTTTATTATGCATCCAAAAAAGGACATAGTATAGAAGAAGGCATCTTGGTCTCTGCTGCTTTGATTCCGTTAATTATGCCACCAGATCTCCCTCTTTGGATTCTAGCTATTGGTGTTGCTTTTGCTGTGATTATTGGAAAAGAAGCCTTTGGTGGAACAGGTATGAACATTTGGAATGTTGCTCTGCTTTCAAGGGTATTTATATTTTTTGCTTATCCTACTGAAATTTCAGGGGATGAAGTTTGGGTAGCAGGACTGGAGTCCACTTTTGCAGGTTCAGCAGTCGAATATGGTTGGGTCCATCTCACCTTATTTAATGGGCTGTTTGGGTGGCTTGGACTCGCGCAGTTTGATCCCGGCCTCACAGTTATCGATGGATTCACGGGGGCGACCCCGCTCGCCTTGGCATTTGCAGGGGGCTGGGATGCAGTGACTGAGGTTTATTCACAGTCTCAGATGTTGTGGGGTGCAATTCCCGGTTCTATAGGCGAAACATCTAAACCCCTAATCTTAATTGGAGCAATTGGTTTAGCAATGTTAAAAATTGCCAGTTGGCGGATTATGCTTGGTATGGTGCTGGGTACCGTTTTTACGGGTATGCTTTTGAATTTTTGGGGAGCTACACCTTTTATGACTGTGCCATGGTACCACCACATCTACATTGGAAGTTTCCTTTTTGCAATGGCTTTTATGGCCACTGATCCCGTAACTGCTGCCTCTACAAACAGGGGTAAGTGGATATACGGATTCTTAATTGGATTTTTTGGAATGATAATTAGGATTCTGAATCCGGCCTATCCCGAAGGTTGGATGTTAGCAATCCTTTTGATGAATACATTTTCACCATTAATTGATCACCTTGTTCTTCGTAAGAACATTCAAAAACGTTTAGCAAGTGCATAGTACATCTTATGTTGTTAAGTTTATCCTGATCGTATCCACTGTGGTGGCTCTTGTTTTGGCTTCCATGGCCACCTTGTTGAAACCGATACACGATCGTAACGAAGCCATCGCTAATAAAAGGTCTATTCTTTTTGCAGTAAATGATTTTCTGGAAACTCCGGTACGTCAGATGTCTGATGACGAAGTTTTGGAAATATTTGAATCTCAGATTGAGCAAATAGTCGTTGATGTAAATGGCAATGTGCTTTCCAAGGAGGAGGTACAAGAAAGGGGGTACCCCGGAGGAATGGCAGAGCATGTCAATCTGGGTAGAGAAAGGCGAAAACCCGAATCTGAGCGAATATTCCCGGTCTTTAAGTTTCAGACATCGGATCAGGTGCTGACCGTTGTTTCTGTTAGAGGAAATGGTCTGTGGGATGAAATCTGGGCAAATGTGGCACTTATGCCGGATTTGAATACTATAGCCGGAGTTGCTTTCGGTCACAGAGCTGAAACGCCGGGTCTGGGAGCTGAAATAAATGATAATCCCAGATTTGCTAAACAGTTTCAGGGTACCAGACTTTTTGATGAAGAAGGTAATTTTAAATCAGTCACTGTGGTAAAAGGAAGAGCTACCGACGAGTACCATGAGGTTGATGGCGTGACTGGTGCCACTGTGACTAATGATGGTGTGACTGAAATGTTTGATAGAGGACTCAGGTATTATTTTGACTTTTTTGAAACCGTAAAAGTTCAGTAATCAATTCTTAAATTAAATTCCGGATTTATATAAAACAGTAAAAATGGCAGATACAAAAATACTTGACAAACCCCAAATACAAGAGAATAAACCACTCTTTGGAAAAAGGGAGAGAAGGTTAATAACTGATCCAATAAATGACAATAACCCCATTACCGTGCAGGTATTGGGTATCTGTTCAGCTTTGGCGATTACGACTCAGGTATCTCCTGCAGTGGTGATGACCTTGGCTGTTATCTTTGTTATGGGCTTCGCAAATTTATTTACCTCCCTTCTCAGACATTCGATTCCTAAGCAGGTGCGTATGATTGTGATGTTAATTATTATTGCTTTCTTGGTGACTGTTGTTGAGTTATCTCTTAAGGCAATAAACTATCCGATATATCAGGAACTATCCGTTTTTATCGGTTTGATTATTACCAACTGTATTATTATGGGTCGATTGGAAGCTTTTGCAATGGCGGATAAACCGTGGCCATCATTTTTGGATGGTGTTGGAAATGCCATGGGCTATGGAGCCATCCTGATCATTGTAGCTTTTTTCCGAGAACTATTTGGCTCAGGCTCACTGATGGGATGGGAATTGTTCGGTCCAGGTGAGCAATTTATGTTAAATACTGACGCTCATTGGTGGTTATCCTGGTATATGCCGAATAACTTGATGGTACTTTCGGCTTCGGCTCTTTTTGTTATTGGAATCCTGATCTGGGTACACAGGGCCTGGAACAGAAAACTTATTGACGTATCCTAAAATTTAAAATACAATGGAATTAATAAATATTTTCATAAAAGCCGCTTTTATCGAGAACATGGTTCTTGCCTATTTTTTAGGTATGTGTTCTTATCTGGCTGTTTCTAAAACCCTCGATACAGCTTTTGGACTTGGTTTGGCTGTTATTTTTGTATTGGGTATCACCATGCCAATCAATTGGCTTATTACTACATTTTTATTGAGTGAAACTGGTCTCTTGGGGATGGATTTAACTTTCTTGAGGTTTATTTTGTTTATTGCTGTAATTGCGTCTATGGTGCAATTGGTCGAGATGGTTATTGAAAAATATTCCCCGGCTCTTTATGCATCCTTAGGTATATTTCTTCCCTTGATTACAGTAAACTGTGCTATCCTTGGTGGTTCGCTATTTATGGTCGCCAGAGAGTATAATTTTGCTGAATCAGTTAGTTTTGGTCTGGGGAGTGGATTTGGATTTTTTCTCGCAATTGTTGCGATAGCCGCTATTCGTGAAAAAATTAGATATTCCAATGTTCCCGGTCCATTAAGAGGCTTAGGTATGGCGTTTATATTGACCGGTCTTATGGGAATCGGTTTTATGAGTCTCATGGGTATAGATCCAGGTGCAATTGGCAATTCTTAATTTTATTTTTTCAAACAGAAATCTATCATATGCTTTTTCTTGTTGAATTTCTACCAATCTTTGCTGCAATAGTGGTCTTTTCCATAGTGATTATGGGCTTGGCATTTATTCTGATTGTAGCACGAAAAAAGCTAGTACCTCAGGGTGATGTTAATCTCATTATTAATGGAGATGATGAAAACCCCATCAAAGTACAGCCAGGCTCGAATTTGTTAAATGTCTTATCTGATAAAAGTATTTTCTTGCCATCAGCTTGTGGGGGTGGTGGTACTTGCGCAATGTGTTTGTGTAACATCGACGAGGGTGGTGGAGATGTTCTTCCAACCGAGTTGAATCACCTTAGTAGAAAGGAGGTAGCTGAAAATGTGCGCCTGGCTTGTCAGGTGAAAGTAAGAGAAGACATGAAAATTCGTGTGCCGGAAGAAATTTTTGGTATCAAGAAATTTGAAACTGAAGTGGTGTCTAACTACAATGTGGCCACTTTTATTAAGGAATTTGTGGTTAAACTTCCTGAGGGTGAAACTATGGATTTTGAACCGGGTGGTTACATTCAGATTGATGTGCCTGTAATTACCGTAGATTACAAAGATTTTGATATTTCACCTCATCCAAATGATCCCGCAGGTCCGGATAAATTTAAAGAAGACTGGGACGCATACAATATGTGGAAACTGAAAATGGTAAATGATGAGCCTCAGTTTAGAGCTTACTCTATGGCCAATCATCCTGCTGAAGGTAATATCATCAAATTAAATATTAGAATTGCGACGCCACCATGGGATAGAAAAGCCAACGATTGGATGGCTGTTAATCCGGGTGTGTGTTCTTCTTATGTTTTTGATTGTAAGCCCGGTGATAAAGTGATGATATCCGGTCCTTATGGTGAATTCTTTATCAAAGAAACCAAAAAAGAGATGGTGTATATTGGTGGTGGTGCCGGAATGGCTCCTTTGCGCTCACATCTTTTCCACTTGTTTCACACGCTTGGTACCAAGGACAGAAAAGTCACCTATTGGTACGGAGGTCGATCAAAAAGAGAACTATTCTACGTAGATGAATTCAGAGAAATTGAAAAGCACTTCCCTAATTTTAATTTTGAGGTAGCTTTATCAGAGCCAATGGAGGAGGACAACTGGAAAGTAAGAAAAGATGTTGGCGATAGTGAAGGGGACGGTTTTGTAGGTTTTATCCATCAGGTTCTTTACGATACCTACCTTAGCAAACACCCTGAACCTGAAGAAATTGAATATTACTTTTGTGGGCCACCACTGATGAATCAGGCAGTTATCAAATTGCTTGATGATATGGGTGTTCCTGAAGAAAACATTGCCTTTGATGATTTCGGAGGTTAATTGATATGAAAATTTAGATTCAAAGTGATTAAAGTGGCCCGTCTTCGGGCCATTTTTTTTATCTTTAGGTCAGATAAAATCAGTTATGAAAAAAATTCAGAATTTTATAAATGGACAATTTGCTGACCCGACAAACGGGGAGTATTTGAAAATCTATGAACCTGCAACAGGTAATCTCTATGCACTGCTACCTCTAAGTAATTCTAAAGATGTCGAAAAAGCTGTACGGGCAGCAAAAAATGCTTTTCCCATCTGGAGCCACTTTTCCATAGATCAAAGATCAGCTTGTCTAAGAAACCTATCCGAAATCATATCTGACAATCTCGACATGCTTTCAGCAGCTGAGTCCAAAGACAATGGAAAACCGCTAAAATTGGCTCAAAACGTAGATATCCCACGTGCTTCTAAGAACTTTGGTTTTTTTGCCGATGCCATTACACAATTTTCCAGTGAATCACACCATATGGTCGGCACTGCCATAAATTACACCCTTCGCCAACCCATTGGAGTGGTAGGCTGTATATCACCCTGGAATTTACCGCTGTATCTGTTCAGCTGGAAAATTGCGCCTGCCCTTGCAGCCGGAAATTGCGTCGTAGCAAAACCTTCTGAGGTGACTCCAATGACAGCCTATTTGTTATCCAAATTCATTAAAGATGCCGGATTTCCTGATGGCGTTTTTAATATTGTACACGGTCTTGGTCCTGAGGCTGGACAAGCCATAGTTGATCATCCTGAGGTGAAGGCCATTTCATTTACCGGAGGTACACAAACCGGGGCAAAAATAGCTGCTGCAGCTGCACCCAAATTTAAAAAGCTTTCCCTTGAATTAGGAGGAAAAAATCCTGCCATTATTTTTGCTGATTGTGATTTCGATAAAATGCTATCCAATGTGGTGCTTTCTTCCTTTGCCAACCAAGGGCAGATTTGTCTTTGTGGTTCTCGAATACTTATTGAAGAATCCATTTATGGTAAGTTTAAAACTGCTTTTATTGAAAAAGTTAAAAAAATTAAAGTGGGTGATCCTATAGATAAGGACACCAAAATGGGTGCCCTGGTCTCTAAAGAACATCTGGAAAAAGTATTGTCTTATGTTGAAATAGCTAAAGCCGAAGGAGGAAAAATATTATGCGGAGGGAATAGAATCTATCCTGAAGGCAGGTGCGAGCAAGGATATTTTATGGAGCCTACCGTGATTGAAGGTTTGTCAGCTGACTGTAGAACCAATCAAGAGGAAATTTTCGGTCCTGTAGTTTCACTCATTCCTTTTAAAAACGAAAAAGAAGCTGTCGAATTGGCCAATTGCACCTCCTACGGATTAGCTGCCTCTCTTTGGACTTCTGATGTTGGTAGAGCGCACCGCATGCCAGAAGTTCTCGACTTTGGTATTGTGTGGGTGAATTGTTGGTTGCTCAGAGATTTGAGGACACCTTTTGGTGGTGTAAAAAATTCCGGTATGGGGAGAGAAGGTGGTTGGGAAGCGCTTCGCTTTTTCACCGAACCAAAAAATGTTTGCATTAAAGTAGATCCATTGGATTAATGACTTTCGGTCAGGGGTAACATTTTTCTGTAAAAAACATTCAGATCGGCATGATTGATGCTTGAGTGCGATATAGAATGAACCGCCTCACCATTCATCAATCCGATTAATTGGGGTGATTGGTGTGGTACTTTAAAGTTGGAAGCAATTGAATTAGAAATCGGTCGGTAGCTCAGTAGGTCCAAAAAGAATACTCTTACTTTTTCACTGTATTCCTCATTCCATTTTTCCAGTTCATACAATGCATGAGCACTGATTCCACAGCGTGTACTGTGTTTGAAAATAAAAACCGGTTGATCTTGAGATATGCGGATAGCGTCCTCAAGGTCGGATTCATTTACTATTTTGATCCAATTGGCCGGAAGATGGTCTCGGTTCATTCTTAAATCGTTTTTAATTGAACTGCATTTTGAGGGTATTGTTCAACAAACCACAAAGCCAATTTTACAAGGTACTGGTCTTGCAATGGATTTGCGGAGTAGTTGTTGAGTCATGTACTACAAAAATTACAATTGAGGGCTTCTGTTTGTTGCTCTACCCCATTTAGTTAAAAAAAACAGTAAGATAACGAAGATAGGTTGGAAGCTACATAGACAATTTATCAAGTCCTTGGCATGACATAGAGAACATAAGACAAAGGGGTGAGTAGAGCAAATAAAAAGAAGCACTATGAACCTATGAATCTATTGTGGTAATTTTTTAAAAAAACATTGAGGGAATTTATCAGGCTACAAGCATAACAGAATATTTACGCAGCTATTTTTAGATTTTTTTAATAATTTTTTATTTAAAATGCTGATAATCATTGTAATATAAGTTTTTTGATAATTTATTAAAAAAAATTTGATATAAAAAAATTATTTATATAAAAAATTGTCTATATATTCGTGTCATCTTGCAGCAAAAATTAGAACTATGAAACTGTTGCGTACCCCCTACATTGAGCATTTTGGTGAATACGGATGTCGTTTTTGTACCACCAAAGAATTTCCTAAGGAAAAGGTGAATCCGTCCGAACGTGAGTTATTGTCCAAATACGGACTGCCTGATTCAGCTATTCCCTTCTTCTATTTTGATTTTCATCTGGCAGAGCTCAGGGATCTAGAACTTGAGGATGCATTAATTGTCCTTGGGACTGCCATAGAGATGGCAGGTTTCGATTACCTCTATCTTGCCAATGATCATCAGATTAAAATTTGCCTTCGAGATGGCAATATTTTGTTTGTTAATTCCTCACTCGAACAGTTTATGCAGTGTATTTATCAATATTCTGTTTGGCTTGAGGATATTGAAGATAGAGCTTTAGATGGCTTTTTACAGGAAGTTGAATCTGAGGACGTTTTTAATCTTTTCTATTCTTTGCGAACAATCGATTCTAAGGCCTTAAAAGAGGGTAGTATGTGGGCACAGATTATACAATCTGAGGTGAATTTCGAGATGGTGTCCTACGAGTAGAAAAGGAAGAAAAAATTTCAGGTTCTATTTAAAAGTTCGTTAAAATTGAGTGATGATTTTAACAGAACAGTGGACCCGATTTATTTTAGTTCCATTCATTTTTATATAATTCGGGTAAATCCCTCACCTCACCAACACCACCTCTCCCCTCCGGATTTCCTCCGTGCCATCCTGTATGAATTGGATCTCAAAGACATAAGTTCCCTCCGGGGAATTATCTCCCCTGAATGTGCCATTCCATTGGCAATTTTCACCCCTGCATTCGTAAATGAGCGCGCCCCATC
>RECS01000118.1 GCA_007693915.1 Saprospirales bacterium
TAGGCATGAAAGAGGGAAAAACTATGTGGATCTATGATTCTATGTGTTTGAAAAATATAAACCACATAGGCACATAGGGAACATAGTCACAAATTGTTCCGTAAAGTGGTATAGGTATGAAAGAGAGAAAAACTATGTGGATCTATGATTCTATGTGTTAAAAAAAAACACAAATCAACCTCACTCAAACCCCCAAGCTCCTTCACGTCGAAAGTCTCCAATCGCTTCAGTATCTCCATTGGCATTTCGGGAAACGGCATGAACACCGCCGAAATAAAGATTGAATTCATTCCATAGTTTTGTGGGTATGCCGAGGAGTTTTTCGGGTAGTTGCCCGGATGTTTTTTCCACCTGAAAAAACTTTCCGTCATAATGCATGCGCGGATAATTAACTGCTTCTCTCAGGGACAAACTTGAGGTCAGGTAATTCCAGCAGACCTGCGCGAGCACATAGGGAATGCGTCCCGCGCCACCGCTCCCCATGGAGACTATATCACCATTAATACCTCTTACAATAGTGGGATTCATCATAGAAGAAAGTCTGACATTGGGTTGCCAGGAGTGATAACCGCCGGGTAATAGGGCAGCTTCACCCAGCATATTGTTCATAATGACCTGGCTTTTCGGATCGTAGTAGCCATTTCCCTCCCCTATAGTAGTGGTGAGTGCTGTAGCCATACCACTTTTATCGACTATGGATATATGGCTGGTGCTTCCCCATTTTTTACTCATCTGATGATTGGTCCATGCCGTTAACTTTTGTGGATTCAGCTGCAAGTCTCTCGCTAAGGCAAATGCCTCTGCAAAGAGATGGTAGTATTCCGAAGTCCCCGGTTTTATTTTCTCATTAGATGACCAGATTTTATCTAAAGCAGCCGCCATCACAGCTCCTCCCATTGCAGGCAGGGGATTGCAATAAAGCCTTTTTGCACCCAGAGGCAGTGAGAGTGGAGGCCTGAGTAAGG
The DNA here is from genome assembly GCA_007693915.1 of Saprospirales bacterium. Taxonomy (GTDB): domain Bacteria; phylum Bacteroidota; class Bacteroidia; order Chitinophagales; family Saprospiraceae; genus PWJY01. The sequence continues at coordinate 966 of RECS01000118.1, forward strand.
CTTTATAGTTTTTGAAATCCTGATAAGACAGACTGCCACCTTCCTCCCTAAAAATTCTGTCTTGTTCATGAGCAATATATCCCTCATAAAACTCCCGTGCACCCTCTATGCTTAAGACTTCCAAATAATCAGCTAAAAGAGGCATGAAAATCTTATCCCCAACATTTTTAAATTTACCATTATTATCATGGAAAATTTCCTTGCCAAATTGATCATGGCATATGATGTCTCCCAAAAGATCGAGGTCATAACGTTGAAAGTCTGTCAGTGCCACCCCTTCCTTCATAAGCTTTAGACCCGGTTGAAAAAGCTGCTTTATCGGCATACTCCCACTGTGCTGATGAAGCGCAAAAATGCCGGCTATGGCCCCGGGTACAGCCGTTGAGCCCCGACCGAAATAAAAAACTTCCTCTTCGGCTCCGAATTTGACGATATGTGGTATAAAATGATATTCCTCTGCCGGCCTCTTTTGTAGGGGAGTCTGACAAAAAAAATCAAACAAAACAGGCTCTTTATCAGGTTGACTGACGAGCGCAAAAGCTCCACCACCCGGCGATCCCATACAGGGCTCCGTTATAAATGAAGCTACATAGGAGGCGATCAGGGCATCTACTGCATTTCCTCCAGCCCGGAGAACCTCCAAAGCTACCTCAGTTGTTAAATGATGTCCTGCTGCAACTGCTCCTTTGTTCATTTGATGCGTTTGATGGATTTTCTAAGTTATCTTGATTTTGTGGGATCGGCAAAAATGTAATAATCGAATTTCGACTCAAACTTACGGATAAATTCAAATTTGGTGCTAAGTTTTGGTGGATGTGATTTTCTCAGCGAGTAATAGTTCATCTTGTAATGGCAATGATTTATTTCAAAAATCCATTCTTATGCTGGTAAAAACTTAAATTCATAATATGTTAATTTCTTGCCTTTTATGTAGAGGTGAATTCTTAATTTCTTATAGTGTTGCAATTAATTTTAACCGAAAAGCGTGTATTTATTAATCGCGATTAACATGAAGGGGAAAAACTGGTGGAGAAATTTATTTTTTGGTGTTACAGCATGCTTTCTATTTTTTTGCAAGGAAGTAACTAGTCAGACTTATATTACACCACTTTTAGGTGCAGAGACCACTACCTTAAAGGAAAACTATATTTCACATTCTGTATTTTATTTCTTTGATCCTTTCGTTGATGTATCCATTCCAAGTATGGCTATTGGTCTTGATGTAGAGAAGGCTGTGAATGAAAAACTCAATTTGTATTATGGAATATCTTATTTTTCCTTTGAAACCGGCAAAAGGTATTATTACACCTCTTGGGGACCAAATCCATATAGTAATGTTAAGTTTAAGAATTTTAGTCAAAATCTGGGGATAATTTATTATTTTGTTAATAATCTAGGAGCAGGTTTTGCAGTAAATATCGACTATGTAACAGATTTTAAGATTGAAACCTCAGATGGGTTCCAACTTCCTCACTCTAGCCTGCTCTACTTAGGCGCCAACCTTAATCTCCGATATATCTGGCGAAATTTTGTGGTAAAAGTAGATTATAAGCGCGGCATTCACGATGTGAATAATGGAAACGAAAAACTCATTAATCATTCCCGAAATACTGTTTTCCCCCAAAAGGGCTTTGGGTTTTATTTGGGTTATAGGTTTTCACTTTAGGGGAGGTTTCTGAAGATATGCAATTAATTTTGACCGAAAAGCGTGTACATGTAAATCACGATTAAAATGAAGGGGGAAAACCGGTGGAGAAATTTATTTTTTGGTATTACAGCATGCTTTCTATTTTTTTGTGAAGAGGGAAATAGTCAAACCCATATTACCCCCAGAATAGGCATGGAGTTAATCACCATTAAGGAGAATTTTCCCTATTTATCGAATATTACCGGGTTTTCTTATTTCAATGAATACATTGATGTCCCAGTTTCTTCCTTTGGAATTGGTTTGGATGTAGAGAGGGAAATTGCAGTTAGATTCAATTTGTATTATGGTATGTCGTATGTTCGCTATGAAACCGGGAAAAGGTATCATTCTAATGCATTTAACTTGAGATTGTATGATCAAGTTTCATTTGATAATATTAGTCAAAACGTTGGCATAATCCATTATCCCCTTACAAATTTAGGGTTTGGTTTTTCAATGAATGTTGATTATACGACGAATTTTAAAACAAAGGAGGGGTCTAGTGTTTCTCCCAATTATCAAGTTCCTTATGCCAGTTTGATTTACCTAGGCGCCAACCTTAATCTGCGATATATCTGGCGAAATTTAGTGGTAAAAGTAGATTACAAGCGTGGGATACTCGATGTGAATAATGGAAACAAAAAAGTAGTAAATGGAATTCGAAATCCACTTTACCCCCAAAAGGGCTTTGGGTTTTATTTGGGATATAGGTTTTCGTTTTAGGGGAGGTTTCTTATTTTTCTGAAGATATGCAATTAATTTTGACCGAAAAACGTGTACATGTAAATCGCGATTAAAATGAAGGGGAAAAACCAGTGGAGAAATTTATTTTTTGGTGTTACAGCATGCTTTCTATTTATTTCCACGGAAGTAAATAGCCAGACTTATATTACACCACTTATAGGTGCGGAGGCAACTACCTTAAAGGAAAACTATATCTCTTATTCCGCATTTTATTTCTTTGATCCTTTCGTTGATGTATTCATTCCAAGTATGGCTATTGGTCTTGATGTAGAGAAGACTGTGAATGAAAAACTCAATTTGTTTTATGGAATGTCTTATTTTTCCTTTGAAACCGGCAAAAGGTATTTTCACACCTCTTGGGGACCAAATCCATACCGTAATGTTAAGTTTAAGAATTTTAGTCAAAATCTGGGGATAATTTATTTTTTTGTTACTAACCTGGGAGCAGGTTTTGCAGTAAATATCGACTATGTAACAGATTTTAAGATTGAAACCACAGATGGGTTCCAACTTCCTCACTCCAGCCTGCTCTACCTAGGTGCCAACCTTAATCTCCGATATATCTGGCGAAATTTTGTGGTAAAGGTTGATTACAAACGGGGTATCTTCGATGTAAACAATGGGAATAAAAAGTATATAGAAGCACTTGGAAACTCAAATCCACTTTACCCCCAAAAGGGCTTTGGTTTTTATTTGGGTTATAGGTTTTCGTTTTAGGGGAGGTTGTGTGGGATTGATTATATTTTTTGAGACTCTGAACCTACTCAATAAAGTGGACATAAAGATAAGTTAGAATTAAAAATAATTATAACTTTAAACTTATGTCAAAAATGAGAAGAAATTACAGTAAAGAACAGAAGCTTGAGATAGTCAAGTTGAGTCTGGAGGAGAACCAGACAGTTACCAGTTTAGCAGAGCGATTTGATGTTTCTGCGAATACCATTTATAACTGGAGAAGCAAATACTTTAAAGACCCTGATGAAGCTTTTCCGGGCAAAGGAAATAAGTTGCTCAATGAAGATCAAAGGGAGATAGAGCGTTTAAAGAAAGAGTTAAAAGAAGCGAAACTTGAACGCGATATATTAAAAAAAGCAGTGAGCATCTTCTCCAAAACAGACGGGAAATTTTTCAATTCATAAAGAAATATGCTTATCGATTTCCTGTTGAGAAGATGTGTAAAGTGTTGAAGGTAAGCAGATCAGGGTACTATAAATGGCTAAAAAAGGAACCGGAAAGTATGGAAAAGCACAAGGTATTAGATAATCAAATCCGGGAGGAATTTGAAAAGAGTAGACAAACCTATGGATCCCCAAGACTGACCAAAAAGCTCAATGAGAACGGAATAGTCTGCTCTAAAGCGACTGTAGGTAGGAGAATGAAGGAACAGGGAATTGTAGCTCGTAAGAAGGCAAAATTTAAAAATACTACAGACTCAAAACATGATCTTCCTGTGGCTCCTAATTTATTGAATAGAGAATTTAAAGCCGAGCAGCCAGGTCAAGCCTGGGTTAGCGATATTACCTATATTAGAATACTCAACTATTTTATATACCTTACGGTAATTATAGATTTGGCTGATAGAATGGTAGTAGGTTGGTCTCTGTCAAGAAGTTTGGATGCTAATAGTACTGTAATCCAAGCATTTAAAAATGCCTGTAGAGCAAGAATGCCTCAAATTGGACTGATTTTCCATTCTGACAGAGGGGTGCAGTACGCTTGTAAAGAATTTATTAAAGTCTTAGAAAAATATAAGGTAATTCAAAGTATGAGTAGAAAGGGTGATTGCTGGGATAATGCAGTAGCAGAATCCTTCTTTAAAACACTTAAAGTTGAGTGTGTATATAGGAGGAAATTAAAATCGGATCAGATGGCTTATAGTATATTATTTGACTATATCAATGGATGGTATAATACCGTAAGAATACATTCAGCAATTGGCTATATTTCACCCTTAGCAGCTTTTAGAAAGTTGACTAAATTTAATCGTGCAGCTTAACTATCTTTGTGTCTACTATTGTGAGGAAGTCCACTCAGTTACTTTTCCTTTATGGTTGTTGAGGTCAACATTGGTACTATCGTTTGATGACTCAAGCTTACGGATAAATTTAAATTCAAGGTAAGTTTGTCTTCCTTTTTTTCAAAGGATTCGGTTGTTTGCAAATCAATAGTTGCATATACAACACTATTCGCAGCAAGTGGCACCGAAAATCCCGGAATTTCAGCATGAAGCATTTTAGCGATGGCAGTTTGAATTTGGTGGGAGATTTTTTTCTCAATTATACCTTTAAACCACCTAAGCATCCATCCGGCAGGATTGCGTTTAATGTTTACTATCCTTGTCTTGATCACAGCCGGGGAGATGAATTCATCCTTTTCAATCGGCCAATGGGAGATGATGCTTGCATCTGTCCAACCGCTAATTACAAATTTCAGGTATAGACCATCCGACTTTAGTTCTGCTGATTCTGTATCAATGAATTGAGTTCTCCCTAAAAGCTTAGTTTGCATCTGTGGAATAAAAAACGGGAGATGATCGGGATGGAGAAGTAGTTGTGAAGCTTTTGCTGATTCTTCATAGCTGCCTTGTCGGAGGTCAAAAAAATGTTCAAATTCCGTTCTTTCGCTTTTCTGGAATGAAAGTTCGAGCTGAATGGGCAATTTCTCTTCTTTTATCAGGAAAATTGTGGATTCAATTCTACTGATTTTTAGTTCAGTTTGTCCGGTTTTTTGGGAAAATTGGTCCTGAATCTTTTCTTCCAGGCTATTTAACTGATTGGTAATCATTTCCGGGAACAGCTTTATTCTCGACTCTATTTTTTTCTGCAAAAAAGTTTTTAGAAAGGGTTTAATCAGCGTTAATCCTCCCGAAAGGAAAAGGGAGGAAATGGATTTAGGGTTTTCATTTATTGGCTTGAGTTTAATGGTAAGATGGTCGATTTTTCCTGATAACAGTTGAGTGCTGTCTATGGACAAACTGATACTTGCGTTTAGTTCAAGCAATGGAGTAGTGGAACCGATTTTACTCAAATGGAGTAGTATGTCAGTGAAACGGAGATGTAGGTATTGATCGGTGAGCTTTGATTCCATTCGCTGGATATGACCTACTTTTCCCGAAAGTGATTCAGCGTAAAGTGGTACTGAAAATTCAAAATAATTCTCGGTGATTTCGGGAAGCAGAAATTCCTCTATAAGAAGGTCGATTTCATGTGCTTCTAGTGAGAAATTGAGTCTGGCTTTTGAAATATTTTGCTGCAAAATTTGATTTTTTATTTAGGTAAAGGTAGGGAAAAGGAGGGATTATGTCAAGGTTTTTTTAATTGCAAAGAAGTTTACCAATCTGAAAGTATGGGTGAGATTATTCTTACCGCAGAGTTAGTTTATCACGTCTTTAGCGTGACTGAGAGCGCAGAGATGGCGCTGAGATTATTTTTACCGCAGAGTATGTTGAGAGCGTAGAGATGGCGCTGAGATTATTTTTGCCGTATGGATCGGTGAGATGTTAGTTTGAGAAGCTAGAAAGCATGGCTAAGAATATCTCAGAGAGGTTATGGGTATAGTCCGGCATTTTCTCAATTTTTTTATTTTTGTTTTTTCTGCCACGTTTCTGTTGTGATAAACTTACTTTGCGGTGAGAAAAATAAACAGTTTATAAAACAAGTAGATGACAAAGATTTTTATTGACATTCAATTTAATAAGTCACATTGCGCATTTTTCCAAACCACCAGCAAGTTGGGGATGCAGATTTTTGATGAACCGGCATCTTAAATCTTTTCTTATATTTGAGCAAAAAGTGAATTTATGCATAAAATTTATTGGGTTGCTGTTTTGGCTTTAATTTTTGCAGTTTATGCTTGTAACGGTGAACGTACCGTATCAGAAGCTGATGAGGAAAGACTGGTAATTAAGGCATTGTACGTTTCCTCTCAGGGATTTGCCGAAAGTACAGATGATGGTGAACCTACAGGATTTACGGTTGAGCTGATCAGAGATTTTCATCGATTTGTAGAAGCGAAACATGAGCTTTCAATAGACCTGATTTTTGAGGAGGAAACCGATTGGAGAACATTTTACAACAGGATAAAAGACGGTCAGGGGAATAAAATTGGAATGGGCAATGTCACCATAACAGAAGAGCGGAAAAAGGAACTCAATTTCAGTCCTCCTTATATGAATAATGTTGCTGCATTAATTTCCCATGCTGATGCACCGGCTTTGGAGAACATTGAAGATATAGCGCAAGTTTTTGAAGGGAGGAAAGCACTCGCTTTTGAGGGGACTTTGCACGAACAGCGACTGAGACAGCTTGTGGAAAATTACATGCCCGAGGCTGATATAATGATGGCACATACCAATGATGAAATTATGGAAAGGATAAGTGCCACAGATGAGTATTTTGCATATATTGACTTATATAATTTTCAGCGCGGAATAATGAGAGGTTTGGCTATGCAGCATCATCCGATAGCTGATGAAAGTGAAGAGCAGTTTGGCTATATTCTGCCACTTGAATCCAAATGGTTAGATGATATCAATGAGTGGTTTCATACAGACGGTGGACTAGTGAATAGCGAACGATACAAGTCCTTAATGAAAATGCATCTAGGGGAGCAATTAGCTGAGGTTTTATTGAGTAGTGGGGAGTGAGTAAAGAGTTGGATTTTTTCACTGATGAGTAGACTCATTGATAAAAAACAGTTTTACAAATGACTAAAATCATAGTTAGGTTTTAATATTTGTATTTATTTTACAGTCGTGACGAAACAAAAGAAAAGTAGGTAGTTTACGTTATTGTTTTATCTTAGTGGTTTAAAAAATTTCAATCAGATGATTATTTTTCCAACAGATTTTTCAGAGACCTCAGCCAAGGTTTTTCCAAATGCATTGGCATTTGCGCATCGGGCAGGTCTTGGTATTCATATTGTCCATTTTTATCAGGTGGATTTAGGTGAGTTTCATGGCGCCTCTAATTTCCAATATTTAGACATAGAGAAAAGTTTAAAAGAAGAAATGGATGCTTTTATCAGCAAGCTTCCAAAAATCGAAGGAGTTGAAGTGATTCATTCCTTAGAAATTGGTTTTCCCATACAAGGACTAAAGAGATTGAGTACCGAAAGTGACAAGTACGAATATATTTTGATGAGTACTCAAGGACAACGCAACGCCCTGGAGAAGTTTTTTGGTAGTATAGCAGCAGAGGTGTCAGTGCGATCCGACCTCCCGGTGATATTGATTCCTGCAGGTCTTGAAGCTCGCGACTTTGAAAATATCGTTTTTGCTGCCAATAAGGAATCGGTTACTAAAAAGAGTGTTGACGAAATCAGACCTATCGTTAAGTTGTACAATTCGACGGTTCACTTCGTATATGTTTGTGAAAGAAAAATCGAAACTAAGGAGCGCGATGAGGTACGCGAAAAAATTATCAATATCCTATTTGATAATGATGTACCTGATTTTCCATTCGAAATTCATTTTGTGGAGGACAATAATGTAATGGATGGTATCAATCATTACATTGAAGATAAAAGGGCCGATTTAGCAGTTTTCTGTAATATCAGTCGCAGCTTTTGGAGCTCTATACTTCATCGCAGTACGACCAAGCGAATGGCTATGAATACCAAGGTCCCAATGTTAGTCATCCATTTAGAACAAGAATAGTATTTAATCAAACTAAATAAACCTAGTCTATGTATAATTGTGCTTCTGATCCCGTTTCAAAAATAATGACTTCCGATGTGATTTGTGTGTCTCCGAATCAAACTATGGAAGAGGTGGAAAGGGTATTTAATGAAAACGCCATTAATCACCTTCCCGTAGTCAATGAAAATCGGGAAATACTTGGAATGGTAAGTAAATCCGATGTATATAAAGTGTCTTACGGTCTTTCAGTATTTCACAACAGATATAAAAAGGTATATAATCAATCTCTATTCCGATCGCTATTGGTTTCAGATGTGATGACTGAGAATGTAGCTTCACTATCTAAGGATAAATCAATTGGGGTAGCCATCGGGATTTTTAAAGAAAACCTATTCCGAGCCTTACCTATAGTTGAGGATAAGGTGGTTGTTGGTATTGTCACACCAATAGATATTATATCAAAGTGTGTGGCACCGTAACTTAAAGGAAATCAGTTTTTTTACCTGCGATCGATAATTACTTCCTGATATACATCACCTCTTTAACCGCCTTGATTACTTTTTCAGGATTGGGCATATATTCTTCAACCAATGTAGAGGCATAAGGCAGGGAAGTATCTGCGGCATTTATTCTGATAACAGGAGCATCCAGATAATCAAATGCCAATCTTTGCATTGCGTAACCAATTTCTGCAGAAATGCCCGCAAATGGCCAGGACTCATCAATAATGACCATTCTGTTGGTCTTTTTGATGGATTTAATTAATGTATCGTAGTCCAAGGGTCTTATGGTTCTGAGATCAATTACCTCAGCTGATATGCCTTCTTTTTCCAATTCTTTCGCTGCATCTTTGGCAACTTCTATCATCTTGTTAAATGCTACCAAGGTTACATCAGTTCCACTTTTTCTAATAGCAGCTTTACCAATAGGCACGAGATATTCTCCTTCCGGGACCTCTCCCTTTAATCCATACAACATTTCAGATTCCATTAAACAAACAGGGTCATTGTCTCTGATAGCAGACTTTAGAAGTCCCTTAGCATCAGCAGGATCAATACAGCTAATCACCTTCAGACCGGGAACGTTTGCCATCCAGCTTTCAAAAGTTTGACTGTGTTGCTGCGCCAACTGACCTGCAGCTCCTGAAGGGCCTCGAAAGACAATAGGACAGCCAAATTGTCCGGCAGACTGAGAAAGTGTTTTAGCCGCATTATTTACGATTTGATCAAAAGCCAACACTGCAAAATTCCAAGTCATAAACTCCACTATGGGTCTAAGTCCATTCATTGCAGCTCCTACGCCAATGCCGGCAAAACCCAGCTCTGCAATAGGCGTATCAATAACTCTTCTTGCTCCAAATTCTTCAAGCATACCTTTACTAACTTTGTATGCTCCATTATATTCAGCTACTTCTTCACCCATCAAAAAGACGTCCTCGTCTCTTCTCATCTCCTCAATCATAGCTTCTTTCAACGCATCGCGTAATGTTAATTCTCTTGCCATTTTTATCAATTTTGCGCAAATTTAAGGAATTAGGAGATTATGACAGCAATTCCGACCATCAAATTATCAGCCCAGCAATTTATCTGACAATTCCTTCAGATTAGTACCTCCAAAGGTGCCTGAACTCATCATGAGGTACTGCATCCCCTTTTTGCGGTTTTGTAATAGAGTGCTTTCTAGTTCATCAGCACTATTGACCACAAAAACATCTTTTCGCCCAAAATGTTTGCGGATAATTTCCGGATTCAAGGGCGGCATTCTTTTCATTTTCAAAGTGTGGGGGCTGAAAAAAACAATGGCAACATCAGCTGCGTCAACTGCCCCTTTATATTGTGGTAAAAAATCTTGGTTCAGACTGGAGTAAGTGTGTAATTCAACTACTGCACAAATGGGGTCGTTTGAAAAACGCTCTTTGAATGACTTTACCGTCGCCCTTACTTTAGATGGAGCATGCGCAAAATCCTGGTAAAAATACTGATTTCCGATTTTTGAAATGAGCTGCAATCTCTTTTTTGCTCCTTGAAAATTTTTCATCTTTTCGAGAAAAACTTTTTCCTCCATGCCTAGCTCGAGACAAATTAATTTCGCCGCCATAAAATTTGCCATGTTGTGTCCTCCGAATAATTGTATGGGGTATTTTGCACCTGCTTTATCTTGCAAAAACCATTGATCCCCTTCAATCAGATGAGGATGAGTAGAGTAGGGAATCATTTCGACCTTTTTGTCATACAGTTCAGACAACTTCTGCAGTTGTGGATCTTTAGCATAATAGAAAACCTTGCTCTCAGCGGGCAGGGTTTCCATAAATCCCTTGAATTGATCAAAGTAATTTTCTTCGGTAGGGAAGACATTCATATGGTCCCATGCGACACCCGTAAGTACAGCAAGTTGAGGCCGGTAATGAAAAAACTTGGGTCGTCGGTCAATTGCGGAACTGAGATATTCATCACCTTCCACCACCATCACCGGTGCATCAGAGATAGAAACCATGTTTTCAAAACCATCAAGGTATGCACCTACAAGGTAGTCAAATTCTTTACCCGCCGTTTTCAGCGCATGCATAATCATAGAAGTGGTAGTTGTTTTTCCGTGACTTCCACCAACTACCACACGGGTTTTATTTATTGACTGATTGTAGATAAACTCAGGGAATGAATATATGGGGATTTTAAGTTCCAATGCCTTTTTTAATTCCGGATTGTCTGCACGTGCATGCATACCGAGAATGATAAGATCTAGCCCCTGATGTATATTGCTCTCAAACCAACCTTCAGACTTAGGTAGTAGTCCCTCTTTTTGAAGACGACTTCTTGCCGGATCATAAATTTCATCATCAGAACCGCTAATGGTATGACCATTCTTTTTTAGTGCTATAGCTAAATTGTGCATAACAGCCCCACCAATGGATAAAAAATGTATTTGCATTTTTGTCTGTTTGTTAAAACATTTATAATTTTCTAGTCGTTTTGACTAAACTATTTACTTTTGTGCAAATCAAATAAAAATTTTAATGAAAACCAGTAGAAATCGAATCTTATTATTTGCTTCGGCATTTCTTTTGCTTACCATGACTTCTTGTAATAGAGGATATGGCTGTCCAAATGTTTCAACTGAATCTGAAGGTTTGTTGAATTTATTAAGCAGCTTGTTCCAGATTATATAAGAACTTAAAGCTTTCAAAAAGGTGAGAAAAGAAGAAGATCACCTTCTTAAAATTACTGCTGATGGAACACCTACCATTCAGTCAAAAATTTACAACACTGAATTCCATTCAATGCACGGCGCATTGAATGAAAGTTTATATGTCTATTTGGACAAAGGTCTTCGCTATTATCACGAGAATAACCCCAAGAAAAATATAAAGGTTTTAGAATACGGTTTTGGAACTGGTCTGAATGCACTTTTAACCGCTGATTTAGCCCATGAAAATCTGATTATAAATTATCACAGCCTCGAGTTATTTCCACTTTCCGTTGATACATACCTTAATTATAGTGAATTGCTCTGGGAAAAGTCAGATGTCCCTTACAATAAAGAACTATTCAATCAACTTCATGTGGCAGAATGGGAAAAAAATGTGTCAATTTCTCCTCACTTCACTCTCTTTAAACAAAAATGTGATTTTAGAGAGTTTCGGCCGGAATCAACATTTGATGTGGTTTTTTACGATGCATTTGGTCCGGGTACACAACCGGAATTATGGGGTAAAGACATTTTCGAACGGATATTTCAGGCTATGAGTTCCGGTGGAGTCCTGACTACCTTTTGCGTTCAGGGAGTATTCAGAAGGATGTTGTCAGCAGTGGGTTTTGAGTGGAAAAAACTGCCCGGACCTCCCGGGAAGAGGGAAATGTTGAGGGTTTTAAAGCCTTGATGAAATTTCTCATCCATATCTGAAAACTAACCGAGATCTCAGTTTGTAGAAATTAGGCTTAAGCTATAACCATACCCTCAAATTAGAATTGAGTTTTTTTGTTGTGTTGTGAAACCT
>RECS01000185.1 GCA_007693915.1 Saprospirales bacterium
CTCAACAAGGGAAACCGCGTCGCCATCAATGGCAAACTGGTCAACCGCAGCTACGAAGACAAAGAAGGCCGCAAGCACTATGCGACCGAGGTTTATGCCAACCAATTCATCAACCTCACACCCGCAGTTCAGAAAGACAATTTGCCCTTCTGATGACTTTTTTGACAATGAATAATTGGTTGAAGCCCGATTCCTTATAGAGTCGGGCTTTTTTTGATTAAATTACCCCTGATTTGTACCCTGATTCAATTCAAATAACCCTGTATTTGTGTTCCATTTTATATAAATTAACCCTGTATTTGTGAAAATCCGTGACCACCTTGATGCTTAAAACCTACAAAAGGACTATTCCAAATTCCTACACCCACATTTCAGAGTGGACTCATTTCACATAAAAAACCATATCCTTGTACCCAGTCTCTTCACCGTCCCAATACCCATCTAAATGAATATTCCTGAAAACAAACCAATCGCCGGATTCCGCTTTTTGAATTAATTGAAAACTTCTTCCTTGAATGCAGCACCCTTATTGGTTATACTTTCATCCTGATCCCCTTTACTGATTCTCACCAATTCAAAATGCCTAATTTCCAAATCAGTCTCCATTGGAAAAACTATAGTTTCGATCAAAATGCCATCCATAATTTTAAAATCTTCAAGTGCGATTTCTCCACAGGTTTTTCCTGCTACAGTGATTTCAGGATGTGGGATGCTCTTTGCAAAAAAGTCAAAAGTGGTGGTTTTGAGGTTTTTCCCGGATACGGTAATGCTTGCAGGACCCGGCTCTGATACTCTTACAACATATTGGGTAGGATTATTTTTCCCTGCTGATGCGACTTCTATTCCGGCACCATGCCCCTCTATTTGATATTCAAAATCCGGAGCGTCAGGTATTTCAATAGAAATCAGATTGTCAACACCAGTGTACAGTATCTCAGGTCTTTGCATTTGCAGTGTTGGTTATCTTGGGATTACTGTGTATTCAAAAATATTAGAATAAATATATATGGAACCAGTAACAGGATGACGGATAACAACTTCTACGTCGTAGGTATGTGTTCCTGGTTCATTTGTTACTTTCTCATACTTACCACTATATTCATAAAATGGGATTTTATTATTATTAACTCTGATTTCTGTGAGGTTTTGTTGGGGACCAATACTAACCATTGAAATATCTGCAGAATAAAGGTCACCCTGATAGACTGTATCTGATACGGGAATATTTACGATAAAATGATCTAAATTGGAGGAATGGAAGACACTTCCCATTGAAGCCATAATGTGTTTAGCGACCTTCTTCTTTGTAATACTTACTTCATATTCTATTAGCCTAAAGAGAGCTGGTATGGCTGAAATAGATATTTCCTTTAAAAAGAAATCATATAAGGTATGTCCATCTATTTCCAGGTTTAAACTTTTTTGCTTAAAACCTAACTCCACTCCCCAAAATGGTAGTAAAAATTGATCATCAGGAGGAATCAAATCAAGATATCTTTGTCGCCATGTCATAATTTTTTCACTAAACAAAACTCCAAAGTTGTTTAAATGGTACTGATTAAAATCAGAAATTTTTATAAAGGGATTTTCAAAAGTAGTGATCCCATAGTCTGAAACACTTCCATTGAATTCTATTAATATCAAATCAAAAACCTCACCTAAGTGTTGGGTTATATTATCCTCCAATGCTTCAGAAAGCTCTAATATTTTCTGATATCTGCTAAAATAATCAGGTGCTTCATCAATCATGTAACTATTCAAACGTCTTAAAATCTTATATTTGTTTTTGATCTCTTCATTTGAGCTATAATACTGAATTTCAAAAAACTGAAAAGATTTCACCATTGATGCAGATTCATAATGGATTCTATTTGAATTTAGGTTGTTCCCAATGCTTGAAAAGAAAAGCGCATATCCTATTATTAAAACTACAAAAATGAATAAGAAAGCAAAGAATAGGTTATCCATACCCTTATTATAAGCAGTAGTTTGTTTCATTTTGTATGTTTTAATTTACGAAGAAAGTAGCAGATATAAAGGCCTAGAATCCCTGAACATTTTTTCTAAAATTAATTGCTCAATAAATTAGGACCTGGTTGTAAAGAATAATGCAAGATATTGTTTTTTTCGAAAAGCAAATTTATATAAAATAACTATACCCTTTTGCAGCACTTATAGGACATTTTAGAAAACCTGATTGACGGATTTGTCTCCTAAAAAAGATAAATTCCTTGTATTTTATCTCATCAATAAGATAAAAACCTCAATCAGGCATAATCTCCCATTATTATGGAGTCAATAATTTTGTTAATTCCGTCACCATGTTGACGGAATTAATGTAAACTGCGTCAGTTTAGTGACGCAATTAATGTTTTTTTGATTCCTACTCATGAAAAAGCAATAGTACCGGTGTACTTTAATTCCGGAATATTAAAATGATTGCGCAGCATAAAAATCCATTACCCTATCTTTTAAACATTGATTGAAAGTTGATAAACTTAATCACAAGAAAAACCCACGGTTTTCCACCTCTTCCATTAAAATAAAACACCTTAAACGTTTACAAACGGAAACAAACATTTATTCTACGGCTACAGCAGTCGGGCTGT
>RECS01000001.1 GCA_007693915.1 Saprospirales bacterium
CTCACAAGATGGATGTCACCAAAAACAAGCTCTCTATTAACCTCTAAAAATCCTTTCCGAAATTATATTGCAGACCGACTTGTAAGCCGTAGTGGCGGAATTTTTGGTGGTAAAGCCCGGTGTGTAAAAACTTAAATGTAGGAGAATCTATCTCTCTAACAGCATATATACTTCCGGCCCTATGAGTGATCATATTAGAATGTCGCATAAAAGCAGATGTATTTAGAGTTAATCGTGGTACTATTTCATAGCTAAAACCAAGTCTCAGATAGTAAATGAGTTCAAAATTTAACTCTTCATTGAACTTTATTCTATGATTCCATTCGTGCCAATATCCTATTCCCACAGTAGTTCTTCCACTATTCACTGCTCCTTTATTGGGAGAAAAATAAGTTGAAATAATGCCTATACCAGGACTAAGAAATACAGAAGATTTTTGATTTAAATTCATATTTAATTGATAGAGCAAGGTCAATCCGTTTATTTTTACATATCTATTTTTATGAGCTGGGAGATAAAAATTCATTCGGGTGTGATTTATTATTTCTTCATCCAAAACTACCTCATATCGGTATTTTGATTTTCCAAAGAAAAACTCCATGCCTACGCTTGAGAAAGGAGATAATTTAGTTAAGCCATAAAGACTTCCAAATGATGACCATTCCCTGTCCGAGGGGAATATTCCATTGTCAGTTTTATTGCCATCAAAATCGAAAAAAGACTGTTCAAGTATCTTTAATGGGGAATTATTGACAAATTCATAATTAAACCCAATGGAATAAATAAACTGCTCGGATTCGTTTTGGCCGATTAGAGGTAAATTTATACATAAGATAATAGGGACGATAAAAGAAATTCTCATGACTTATTTTATAAGATGTAATATAGCCCAAGATTTAAACCTGTTTGCCTTGTTTTTCTTTCTACTAATCCCCTTTCAAAATCATTATCCCCGATAAAAGTATAATTATACCCCCAAAAATGATCAATAATTGAGCGATTAGAAAAACTGTATGAAATAGAGCCCTTTATGATGAAATTATTGGTGAATTGATGATAGTATCCCAACTCCATGTCGATTCTATTAAAAAAATTATTTTTATCTGCATTGATACGCTGTGGACTGTAAAAAATGACTTTGTCTTCTCCATTTACCATAGTTCTAAAAAGACTACCGGATTTGTTCCGAAAATACTTTACCCTTGAAATTCCGGCTCTTGCAAAAATGCCTGAATGATCCTTAAATGCAAAATAGTAATTTAATTTCAGTGAAAGTCCTCTATATTCCAAGTCTGACTCAGTTATTCTTAACGGAAAGATATCGCGATCAGTACTGATAAAGTCCGGATCCGCATTTAGCTGAAAGTTATAAGCTTCAAAGCCATAAATCAACCCCATTTGACCAAAGAGATTACCTAAAACTCTCCTTGAATAGGTTAAGTCCGTCTGAAAAAAATAGGATTGCGAAGATGATACTCTTGACTCTGAAATTGGATCCTGATTTGGCCACAGTACAGGAGTAATAGAAAGAGCTGGGGTAACCCCCATCCCTACTTGCAAACCAATCATATTTTTACTCTCTAAAAATTCCTGAGCTTGATTTGAATTCAAGACCAATATGAAAATAAAAGCAATTGAAACAACAAATTCCTTCATGAAAAGTGTCTTAAAAGCCTGAGCGGAATTATCAATTATAGAATCCGCCCAGGACATAAAAAAATACTGTTAAGTTACTCAAAAAAATCAGTACATTCCAAAAGCAATTGAAAGTACTCAAAATATTGAGTGGTCACTAATTTACCCCCTTCCACAGGTTTTATTGTTAATTGGATTTCATCAATTCGCATACCATTGTAATGGCATACCTCAAAGAACCTTGTAAAATAGCTCCCATTATCTTGAACGGTATATCGTAAGCTACGTCCAGACATACCATCAACTATGTAAATATCTCCAATCTCCTTCCATATAGCAAAACCAATATCATTCAAACAGCCGCAGCTCACTGTCCCATAAACATAATCAGAACCCCTTCCCATACAGATACCATTTAACACTATTCCCGGGCAGATACATTCACCTTTTATGCACTTAAAATAAGAATCTGTACAAGCTGGAATGCATTCTTCCTGTTTTCGGCAAGCCGATACAATGATAAAAATGCAAATGGTCAATATTGAAACTAGTCTTAGGGAATGTAACATTAGATTAGTGTTTGATTAAATTATGAATATCTATTCCTTCCTTGCTCAATAACTGAAGGTGATACTTTCCAGCCGGAAGCTGAGAGAATATAAGGGTGTCAAATTGATATGCCCCACCCACATCCAAATCAGCCACCAACTTTCCAGTTACATCAAAAATAAGTAATTTTTCAATAGGAGAGTCAGATTCAATAGATAAATTGTCAATTACAGGGTTGGGAAAGACTTTTGTTGCTATCGAGGGATTGGATAATTCTGAATTAATATCAGGAGACATTGACTTTGGAGCGGGAGCGTGGGGAGTGAATCAATGAAATTTACTTCATGCCCTAAGCCCTCATTCTGCGACCACAAAATG
>RECS01000194.1 GCA_007693915.1 Saprospirales bacterium
ATATCGAGAGCTTACTCTTTTGTATTTTTCCTTTGCTCTTCCTATGCGTTCCCATGCTATTACCAAGTCGGCTTAAAGGTGTTTAAATTACTAAGCTGAGTTGTTAATACTAACTATTCTTGAAGGCTGCTGTTGGTGAGCAAAACCCATCTATAACTACAGAGTTCAGAAATTCAATTATATTTACTATTTCCCGTAATTCTGTTCAATGCAGCTGTAGAATTTTCGTTTGGCATCAGCTACATAGAGTAGGTAGATAAGGCAATCTGATCCGGGACCACCGTACTCGCCAACAACACCGTAAGCTGTGCACATTGAAAAATCTTTCACATAGGCATTATAACACTTGAATGGCGCCGCATCATCTGAGGGTTCATTGGATTCTAAATCCTTTAAAAAGAGAATAAGATTCATGTAGTCCTCTACAGTAATATTGGGTTTGTCTTTGTCCTTCGCCAAATAATCCAAATTGGTTTTTATCCTGACGAATATATCAGTAAATGCTTCTAAGGTACCAAATTGCTCACTTGCCCACACTCTGGCAATTCCTTGATCGATATGGATAACATCCTCTTCGAAAGCAAAATTCTCAAAATCAAATTTTTCTGTAGCATTAGCCAATTTTTCCAAATCGGTTTTTAAGTCATCCAAGTAGGAGTTGTCAACCACTATATTGTTCCAGCTAAAAGCGAAAACTGTCATCAATATGAAAAGACTTTTCATTTTTCAACTTTTTTCTTAAAAAAAACTGTTGTTGAGTCAAACA
Source organism: Saprospirales bacterium (assembly GCA_007693915.1). Lineage (GTDB taxonomy): Bacteria > Bacteroidota > Bacteroidia > Chitinophagales > Saprospiraceae > PWJY01. The sequence continues at coordinate 767 of RECS01000194.1, forward strand.
GATTATCATTGCCAAATATACAACTTTAATGAAAAAAAAAGACTTCCAGAAACGGATATCTTGTAAATTCCTCGGATTTTGTCAACATTGTAGTGATTTCACCTTAGTGCTTTTTAAAATTGAAAAATAAATCCCTAAAAAACAGTAATACCCATGAAAGTCCTAAATGCTTTTAAACCTATGTATTTTGACTGAAGTGCATTCTGAAAATTAATCACACCCTAGTAGTAAACCCCACATTAACATGATCAATCAGTCAAACATTCGATTAATTTTAGTATTTTTGAATTCAAATAGAATCACCTTAAGGCCTAATAAAGCCGGAAAATCGTCTCAATAACCCAAATCAGTGAAAAAATACATATTGCTACCTTTTTTTTATCTTCTCCTCACCTCTTTTGGTCTGTTTGGTCAAAAGACTACGGTGAGTGGATGGGTTGTGGATGCAAATAGTTTTGAGGCACTAGAGTTTGTCCATGTGGTTTTTAAAGGGAGTAGTCGGGGAACTTCAACTGACACACTGGGTGAGTTTTTTCTTCAGACAGAAGACACTTTTGAGTTGGTAGCAGTTAGTTTTATGGGCTATAAGTCTCAGGTACTAGAAATAGAACCCGGGCAGGACAATTATCTTGAAATTTTCCTCGTAGCTGAAGAAATGGCTTTGGATGAAGTGGTGATTTTACCTGACGATGAACCTGTACGCAAGCTTTTGTTAAAAGTTCAGGATAACCTCCAGAGAAACAATCCGGACAATCTCGATAGCTATTCCTATCAACGCTATAGCAGATGGGAATACCAAATCAATAATGTGACCGATCGCATGAGAAATTCGCGTCTATTTAGGGATGCACAGGGTGCATTTAAATATACGGATGACAGCACCCGCTACCTCCCAGTTTACTTTTCGGAACAGTTAGTGTCCAATCAATTTCAAAAGAATCCGAGAAGGCATCTCTCTGTGATAGAAGCTGATCATACCAAGGGTTTAGGTATGTTGGAGGAGTCAGAAATAGCTGGGTTGACCGCTGGTTTGGAAGGTGGAGTAAATATTTATGAATCTTCAATAAGGTTTCTGGGGCACAATTTCATTAGTCCCCTCGCTCCCAATGGCTGGTTTTATTACGATTATTACCTCTTGGATTCAATACCCACTCAAACAGGTTTTGATCAATTGGTACGCTTTGTACCCAAAAGGAAAGGTGATAATACCCTCCGTGGTGAGATGATTATTGAAGACAGCTTTTACTCAGTTAAAGCAGTGCATGCAAAACTCTCCAATACCGCGCACCTAAACTTTATCAAGCAATTGACCATTGATCTGACTTATCAATTGGTAAATGACTCCATACCTTTTTATAAAAGTTTTCAACTCAATACAGTGGTGGATTACTCACCCATTGAAACCAGAAAAGACCAACGCGTTGAGCTAAAAGCTATTCAACTCAGGAATTATTCCAAAGTGGAAATTGGTCTTGAAGAAGAGGTTAAATTGAGTCATAGAAATCTCACTTACGAATCACAGAGAACTGTAAACTGGTACAACAGAGGCGATGATTTCTGGGAAGCTGTTCGACCTAATGACTTAAGCGATTATGAGCTCACTTTCATGGCTTCTATTGATTCTGTTAACCAACTTGGAATGATCCGGTTCCTGGATAACATTGCACAGATGGCCATTACCGGTTATTATGATTTTGGAAAATGGGAATTGGGTCCTTACGATTATTTACTCAATTTCAATGAGGTACAGGGCACCCACCTTTTCCTCGGAGGCAGAACCGGTCGTGAAATATCCGAGAATTTCTCTGTCTGGGGTGGTGTAGGATATGGAACACGGAATAAAAAATGGATTGGAAGATTGGGCGCGGGCTACCTTTTTCCCTCATCAAGAAGGACTATACTGAAAGTTGAATACACCGACGACATTATTCAGATAGGTGAAAATGAAAGGATCTTGCTGCTCTATGAAAATAAACAACACAGCTCGGAAAGTAATCTATTGTCATTTATCCTTCAACGTCGAACATTAACCGAACTACAACAGCGACATAGGTTTAGAATCGAAGCAGAGCGAGAAGTACGCACCGGTTTCAATGTATCGTCATCAGCTTCCCTAGTCCGCATGCACTCTCCGGAATTTTACCCTTTTCTCAGCAATGATCAAAATATCAGTAAAATAGAAGGTGCTGAACTGGGCGTCAATTTGAGGTGGTCCTGGGATGAAAAATTCTATGATCATGGTTTCAGGAGGCTGTATCTGGGCACTCCGCAACCCATTATCAATTTGTCACTCTCACTAGGAATGACTCAGGTGGGAAGAGGCAGCGAACCCTTCAGCAGAATTCATGCCAGTTTAAAGCACCATTTTTTTACCGGTCAGGCACGCTTGAATTATGCTTTGGAGGGTGGTCTGGTTTTTGGTGCCGTTCCCTATCCTCTGCTCGACATACCAAGAGCCAATCAAACCTATGGCTTTCAAACCTACAACTACAATATGATGAATGTGATGGAGTTTATGCACGATCGATATATCAGAGTCTATGCAGAGTATCGCCTCAATGGTTTTCTTTTTAACAGAACTCCACTTTTAAGAAAATTGAATCTGAGAGAAGTTATTACTTTTAAGGGATTTGTAGGTGATTTAGACGAACGTCACAGTAGCCTATTGGACTACCCTGAGCAGTTGGCTCCAGGCAATACACGCCCCTATGGTGAATTGGGCTTTGGTATAGAAAACCTCTTCCGCTTTTTTCGGATAGATGCAGTGTGGCGAGCCACTCATCAATGGGATTCCTCAGCAGTAGGTTTAAGAGTTAGAATGGAAATCAGAATTTGAAACTGGTCTAATTACTTATTGTCTTTTTCTTGCTATCCACTAGTTTTTACTTTTCCTACTTTTTTTATAACAAAACCTTAAGAATTTATTTCCTTTTAAAAAACATGGACAGTTGGAGAATTGGATTACCTTTACAATTCAATATAGCTATGCTTTGCATAGCTGAAAATGTCCTTGGAAGAGGACGAATTTAAGTTTATAAGTGAAAAATAAATTAATGCCAGATTTATCCAAACAGCCCCTTCGGTTTTCCAGAGAGGCTGCTGATTTTTACCAGACTCTTCGCAAAAGAGCAAATCAATATTTTGAAGAAAATAATATTTCCAAACACGCAAACTCTCAAATGGTCCTAAAGACCATTACCATGATTTTGCTATATGTCGTTCCTTTTTTAGCATTGTTGTTTTTTGTTAATAACTCTCTCATTTTTATTTTGATGTGGTTTCTCATGGGATTGGGAGCAGCTGGAATAGGCTTATGCGTAATGCACGACGCCAATCACGGTGCCTATTCATCCAATAAATATGTCAATCTGATTCTTGGAAATATTACCTATATTTTAGGAGCTTGTGCCTCCCATTGGAAGCTGCAGCATAATGTTCTTCACCATACTTACACCAATGTAGATGGTTATGATCATGACCTCAGTGCACCTATTTTGAGATTTTCTCCACATACGAAAAAGTTGAAAATTCATAGATTCCAGCATTACTACGCCTGGGTCATGTACAGCCTGATGACCATTTCTTGGTCAACCATTAAGGAATTCAAACAAGTAGGTGGTTTCAAAAAAATGGGCTTGATAAAATCGTCCAAAAAATACTGGAATTTGTTTCTGGAATCTGTTTTTGGAAAGATTTTTTACTTCGGTGTATTTTTGGTTTTACCTGCACTTATTACTCCCTTTTCCTTTTGGTTTGTTCTACTTGGCTTCGTCATTATGCATATAGTGACAGGTTTGTTACTAAGTTTGGTTTTTCAGCCTGCTCATGTGATTTTAAATACAGAATTTCCTCTGCCTGATGAAAAAGGAAATCTGGAGAACAATTGGGCTATTCATCAAATTTTAACAACTGCCAATTTCGCCGGAGGTTCTAAGTTTTTCACCTGGGTTCTGGGTGGTTTGAATTATCAAATTGAACACCACCTCTTCCCTTCCATTTGTCATGTGCACTATCCCAAACTCTCGGAAATTGTAGAACAGACAGCAAAGGAATTCAATCTGCCTTATTATTCAGAAAAAACCTGGTGGTCAGCTATTGCCAACCACGGGAAAATGCTCAGACAGTTAGCTCATGCAGCTTAGTTGATGATCAACAACTGATGAGCGCTTCGTCCGCTCGAAAGCGTGAATTTTATCAGATAAACCCCTGAAGCTAAAGGTGAACTGTCCATCTTCAATTCCCTTTGAAGCTTATTGCTTCTACTCATAACTATTTTTCCCCTGAGATCAATCAGATCAACTGTAATGACTGCTGTAAATCCGAAATCAATATTAATTTCCTCGCCGCTGATTACGGGATTGGGAAAAACTTTTACAGCGTAAAATTCATCGGGCACTTCTTCTACTGAAACAACAAAATCGAGTGACTCACCCCACCTCCAGCACCACCGGACAATGATCAGAGTGGACCGCCTCATTTGCGTATCTCAATCCGACGGTGGCTGAAAGTAAGATTCTCCACTCCCAAAAAACCATCTACTGCTGACGAAAAACAACCACCAATGTACTTAAAGTACAAAATTTAGCTGCAATTCTGGAAAATCACCAATAAAATACTTAGCTTTGGGCAGGCAATTCCTATCCAGCCCGGGATTAAGGCTATTAATGCTACTTTGTACTTTGCATTATCCCGGATGGAAAGAGGTTTGACCTGGTCTGATGGACTGGATAATGATAAGTGGCTTAGAGATGCATAGGAGGGTCGGCAAGTGGGAGATGCTTGGAATAAGAATAAAATATTTTGTGATCAAAGAATGATCGTATATAATTAGTTAGCCACACATTTGAAAAAATTAATTCTCATATCGACAATCATTTTGATTTTAAGTTGTGAAAATAAAATAACTGAAATTAGATATTATCCTACTGACCGCGAATTTCATTTAGACAATGTAAAACTAATCGGACTCGATACAACCAAATTAAATTTTCGAGAAATAACAGATAAAATTGAACCTATCTATTCAAGTTCTAGTATATTAGTGTTGGAGTTTGACGATGGACAAATAAAAAAGCGTGTGATGCCATATATCTTTGGTGTGGAATCGTATTATAATTGGAATGTGTTGAAAATACAATCAGATTCAATTCAAATTGATGATGGTTATTCAATTAAAGAACTAAAATGGATTTTAAAGAGACATTATCTTAATAAAGGCAAAATAGCCAATTATTCTGAATCACCACAGACAGCTTTGGTTAAAATATCAGTTGATACCAGTAAAAATGGGAAAGAACTTAAAAAATTGCTAACCAAATTAACACGCTCATTTGACGAAATAAAAAAGGCAATAAATGACACTATCGAATTGAGAGTTTTCTTAGATTACTTAAAGCCACCACCACCACCGCCGAAAATGGAAGATGAATAAAGAACGCATAAAAAAACGTGTGGCAACAACTAAGTATTCCACCTTACGACCGTGTCCCGTAAATTCAAACGGGATAGACCAACAACTCGGATCCCTCAGTGGAGGCCGCAGAATACCCTGCCTGTCCTGAGCAAATCTAATAGCGTGTCGAAATATGGGGAAAGCGATTTATAACTTCATTTTACAAAGTGGATTTATTTATTTTTTGTTTGATCTTATAATTCTTGATAGATTGCTTTTCGATCAACAAGCGGGTGATTTTAGCCATTTAGGTCAAATCTTCAACCCAATCAACCCAGAAGACTAAAAAGAGTGGTTAAGCCAGCTTTTTCCCACATTTCAAACCATTTTAAGCTTGTATAGAACCCCAATAAACTCCTGTGAGAAAATTTATTTACAAAGTAATTGTCCTCCTTTGGGCGCATAATAGCCTCATATTCCAAAATTTCCCATATTTTTAAGCTGAAAATAGCGACCGGGGAGGTTATTAGACGACTTGCCCCCCCCAACTGGTTGGGGGGGGACTGACGTTGTGCACAAGGCTAAAAAAGAACGTAGATAAAACAAACTAACCGACTGAACACATAAAAATCGTATTTTTGAGAGCAATAAGACAACATAGAAAGTGAAACAAAGAATTTACATAGATACATCAGTTTTCGGAGGACATTTTGATGAAGAGTTCAAAGAACATACAATTCCACTGTTTGATAGAATCAAAGACGGAGAATTCATTATCCTATATTCGACAGTAACACAAGACGAACTTGAGAACGCACCAGAGAAAGTACAAGAACTTGTAAAAAATCTTAGAGCCGAACTGACCGAATTTATTGATACAACTGACGAAGCGGTTGACTTAGCAACAGAATACATAACTGAAAAAATTGTTGGACAAACAAGCTTTGCTGACTGCTTACACATTGCTTTGGCAACCATTAACCGAGCAGACTTTTTAGTGAGTTGGAACTTTAAACATATGGTAAACATTGAAAGAATAAGAGGTTAAAACTCAATTAACATTAAAAATGGTTACAAACAATTAGAAATACGTTCACCAAGAGAATTTGAAAAATATGAAGACAGCTGAAAAAACCTTTGACGCAGTAAAGTTTATGCGTCAACAGAGAGACAAATTGAGCGAGAAGTTATCTAAAATGACTAAAGAAGAAATTTTGGAATACTTCAAAAAACGCAAAGCACAGACGACAATAAAACCCTCTGCATAACAGGAGCTACTCCCCAAGAAATTGGGGACGGTTCAGTAGCTAAATCAAGCTTTCCCGCTAAGGCGGGACAAGTCGTGCATCATTTCGACAAGCTCAATACATCGCTATCAAAGTTTGTGCTTGGTTGAAAGTCCCGCTAATAGCGGGATAAATTCCGTGCTTTTAAATCAGCTACTAAACATATAATTTTTAAATTTCTAATCGGTAAACAGTATATTTGCCATGTCAATGCGATGATGACATGAGAAAAAAACTGTTCTTTTGCTGGTTGTTTTTTACCATTTTTTCTGTGGCGAAAAAAGAGTTGTACAGCAGCTCCGTTTTACAAGAACTATATCATATTCAAGCCGACCCTAGAATTGAATTTATTGCCATTTTTTCAGTATCAGAGCAGACTGGTTTACCCGGTATAATGACTCAGTTAAAAACAGGTAGGATAGAGTCAAAAAAGTACTTCTGGAAGCTAACAGCTGAAAATAATATTTTACCCGCTCAATTCCGAGAAGCTCCTAATCCCGTTTTTTACTTTCCTGAAAAGGGCCTATATACTCTAGAGGTAAAGGCAATGGATCAGTATGGAAGTAGTGAACAGTCGATGGTTAACATTCAAGTTTCAGAAGATGAAGTTGTTTTAATTTACCCGGAAGAGGAAGAAATCGTTTTCACCTATCATGAATTTACAGATCCTTCCGAAGTGTGGAGTCGTCTTGAACTCACGGGATCTTCTGCAAAACCTGCAACCCTTCTTGGTCAACCCTGGTATATCGTAGCTGGAGGTGGTATAGCTGCAAGCGGAATTGCTGTTGCTTTGTGGCCTGAAAAAGATGAACCACAACCATTCCTGAAAGCCAACGATGTCAATCTTCAAATAAATTGCCCGGAAGGGGCTGTTGTATTTCCCTTACAAAATGATGAAGGTAAGGGTTTGTTTATTAAATCCATTAGTGGTCTATCAGCTGATATAGGGGAGTTTATCCCACCTGATCAAATTCTAATTTACGAGGGTCTGAAACAGAATTTAACTTTCAACTATACCCTTGGTGATCAGTTTGGAAAACAGGCTTCAGCAGAAGTGAGAATAAATGTGATTCTTCCACCAATGGAGCTGCAAAACCACCAACTTAAAGTAAAGGCAGGTGAGTCCGCTGAGTTAAATTTATTGGAAAACTCGATATGTAGTAATTGTAATATCATTGACCTTGAGCAACCACTCACGGGTAGTTTTTCGCTAGAAGACAATCTTTTCATTTACACAGCAGAAATTGATTATGGAGGTGATTTTCAGATTCAATTTACTGCAGAGGATGAATGTGGTCAGCAGAAAGTGGCATCTGTCTTGATTGAGGTAATTCCATTGTGTGATGCTGAGTTTACTTTTGATAAAGGCTTGCCCGATTGTGGATTGGATAACGGTTGGTTAGAAGTAGTTGGTGATACTGAAGGTGATTTTGCTTTCCTTTGGGACATTGGTTCAACTGTTAATCGAATCGAAGATTTAAGTTCTGCTGAATATAGCCTCACCATAATAGATCAATTGAATGGATGTGAGTATTCAGAAATTGTTGTTTTGGGTGAAAAAGAAGCGGCATATGCCGAAATTTTGAATGCCATTGGCGGTAACTGCTTGAGTTCAGCAGATGCAGAATTGGAATTCAATTCAGCCCGCGAAGGAATACTGAATATTGCGATTTCAGGAAAAAATCTAAATGAGGCGACAACAATTTCCATAACAGATCAAATGTTGTTGAGTCTAAGCCAACTATGGAGCGAGGTTTTCTGGGAAGCAGGTAACTATACTCTGGAAATAGGTCTGGATGAAGCAGGAGATCAATGTATTCAGACTTTAACCTTTTCTCTGGAAGAAGTTCCCACAGACCTTACAGGCATGGATGATGAGTACTCCATTGGTTCCGGACAATTACTCAGGGGTAATGTACTCGAAAACGATGAGGGCACAGGATTAACAGTCAGTTCCTATGAAGAACCGGAATTCGGAAGTCTGAATATTGAGGATAACGGCGATTTTATATTCGAGACGACAGATGACGAATCTGGAACAATAAGCGTGGAATACGAACTAACAGACAGTTGCGGATATACGGGCACAGCTTTTTTAATTATTGAAGTATTTCCTTGCGTACTGGATTTTGAACTGGAGATAACAGATTCCCCTTGTGGTGAAGATCAGGGAAGAGCTGAATTTGTAGTGGATAATCCCGATTTATATGAATTCGAATGGTCAACTATTGGGGTTGGTCCAGTTTCTGAAGGTATGGTGGTGGGAAGTTATTCCGTCACCATTACAGAGATAGAAACAGCATGTGTCGAGGTGCTGGAATTTGAAATAGAAACGCTTCCCCCTCTTGCGGTGACCGATAGTTTTAAGGTGTTGGTAGGTGATACACTGAGTGGTGATTTGTTGACTAATGACATAGGTTTTGAATTAGTCATAGTCGATTTTGGTCCACAAACCGGCAGTTTCGCAGTGGAGGGGGATGGTGGTTTTACTTACTTTTCAACTGATGACTTTACCGGTAAAGCAGAATTCTGGTACCTTATTGAAGATGCCTGTGGAGGCAGGGATAGTGGAGTGATAATTATTGAGGTGCTTCCACTCAATTGCGAACCGGAAGTGGTTATTGAGGCTGACAGCGCCACCTGTGGACTATCAGACGCAATGGTTGTTGCATTAATTACAGCTGATTGTGATTTCGAAATCATCTGGCACGACAATTCAAGGGGTGATACTCTTTTTAATCAGGCTGCCGGAAATTATGAATTAAAGGTAGTTACCGGTGGGGGAGGTTTTGAGCAAGATACTTTAATTTTTCCTTACACCATTTTTGAAAAAAACCCGAATTACATTACTGAAGTTTTTACAGAAAAACCCAACTGTTATAAAAATGGTCAAATCCAATTGGAACTAAATAGCCCCGGAGATGGTGAATTTATAATCGTTGTTCAGGGTCCGACAGGACTGGATACAACTCTAACCTCAGATAGTTCACTTTCTTTAGGAGATGTATATGAACTTGTAGCGGGGGATTACCTGATTATTGTCAAAGATATTTCTCTGGAGTGTGGGCTGGCAGATACGCTAAGTCTCAATCTTGAAGAAGAGGATGTACTTCTTGAATTAGTCAATGATACATTAGTCCTGTTTTCCGGTGAAAATATTTCCTTTGATCTGTTTGTCAATGATACTGGGACCGGACTGATGCTCCTCGATATAGAAGACCCCCCTTTTGGCTCATTGACTGCAGCTGCAAATGGAAAAGGCATTTACTCTGCAGACTTACCCAAGCATGGAGTTTTCGAACTAAAATACAGAGCAAAAGATAGCTGTGATCAGGAATCTACAGCACTTTTAGTCATTGAGGTAATACTCCCACCATGCGAATTTGAAGTGGAATTTGAAAAAACAGATGCTGATTGCGGATATGACAATGGTGTAATTCTAACTACCATTAATCCGGAAAGTCAGTACACTTATATGTGGAGCAATGGAACTGAAACCAAAGACCTAAGTAATCTGGCAGCTGGAACATACAGTCTTACAGTGACTGATGAGCTTCGGCTCTGTAGCCTGGATTTTCAGGCTGAAATTAAAGAAAAAGCATCCAATTGGATTCAGGATATAAATGTGATCCCTGAGGGTTGTGCCCTTGAAGCCGATATTATCCTTGAATTACTTGCACCGGGAAATGATCAATTGATTATTGTCATAAATGGAGGCGTGTACAATAATTTTCAATTGACCGTTCCTCAAGGTACTGTTTCGCTAAATGATTATGTTGGTCTTACCTCCGGAATTTACTTTTTCGATGTCACACCGCTTGGGAGTCAGAACTATTGTAAAGAAAATACTTCTGCTCAGATAGTGTTTACCTCCAATCCTGTCAGCTTCTCAGTAACTCAGGCGATACCTCCATCATCGCCCCAAGGCTCAAATGGTCAGATCAGTATTGAAATTAGCGGTGGTTTTCCTCCATATGAACTGCATTTAAATGGAGAACACTATGGAACGACTTCCCAAAATACTTATACTTTTACCAACCTCAGTCAGGGAAATTATGAAATTGAAGTGGTTGATGCACAATTTTGTTCAGGTGGTACAGAAACTGTGGATCTATTCATTAGCGGGAATTTATGGTTAAAAAATCATACGCCTGTGACTCTCTTTTCTTTTGATCACCACTTCATAAAGCCACCTATTGATGAATTGATTGAGTTCAATCTCGACGAGATCAAAGAAGTTTTTCATTATCCACTTAACTCAATTGGAATTGGTCTTCAATGGCAAACAGCCGGTAATTGGTTGGCAGAAGTACGATTAAATCAAAATACTTCAATCAGCACTTATCAATTATCCAATTCCCAGAATCTAATGGATTGGAATAAAATCACCACTGCTCAGGTTGCTATGTCAATGGTTTTTTCTCTTTTGGAAAGAACAGAAGGTTATCTTGGAGTCGGCAGCAGTTTTTTGGAGCACAATAGGGAATTATCTTGGGGAAATATTACTCAATCTGATCTTATTTCCGTTCAGAATACTGATCAGTCTCTGCTGATGAAGGGAGGTATTCATTGGAATCTAAACGAGCGGATTTCACTGGAATCAGGATTGTCTCTCGAATACTTTTTTCAACAAAAAAAGAGCATTTATCTGCTTGAAGCACAGTTGAGGTATGAGTTTTAGGGGGATAATACTCCAAAAGATTAATTGATTATTGCTAATCAGATAATGTCTTCTTCCATCCTTAGTTTAAATCGAATTACTTATTTTTGCACTCCATTAGAGCAAACGTCAAATGCAAATATTTAAACAATTCACTTTTGATTCAGCGCATTTTCTGCCCAATGTACCCGAGGGGCACAAATGCAAAAATATGCACGGGCACACCTATCGTCTGGTAGTTTACCTCGAAGGGCCACTTCAACCACATCTGGAGTGGGTGGATGATTTTGCTATAGTTAAAAATGCCATCAAACCGGTAGTGGATCGACTTGATCACCATGTGCTAAATGACATACCTGGTCTGGAAAACCCTACTTGCGAAAGGATCGCTATTTGGATATGGGATCAAATTAAGCCAAAATTGCCTTTGCTTACTAAAATTGAACTTCACGAAACGCCTACCTCAGGAGTTGTTTACAGCGGAGAGTGAATACACTTCTTATAGTTTCCGTTTTTTTTCGCATTTTTGCTATCGGACTTATTATTCAGAAAATGAAAAAGAAACTAAACGGTTTCATGCTTCGCCTTTTGGGGTGGAAAATCAAAGGAAGGATTCCCTCGGAGG
>RECS01000195.1 GCA_007693915.1 Saprospirales bacterium
ATTTGCCTGCAGGGGTTTATCATATTGAGTTGTATCCGGAGGAGAATCCCGGGAGGATTTTTTATGGGGTGCAGGTGGTGAGAGTGGAGTAAAGTCAGAACCACTGATTTTTATGATTAAATGATGAGCTATGATTGTGGGGAGTGTGAGTAGAAAGTCATGGGAATTATAGCTACCATCTTGTAGAAAAAAAATCAACCAAAAAAATCTGGGAAATCCTGAAATCAAATAAATCAGTGGTCCAGACAATGAGGGAGGGAGAAGATACCGCTACAACGGCCGGGTAGGCAAGACTGATTTTTTTGATTATTTAATGGGCTATGATGGTGAGAAATTGAGTGAGGGGGGGTAGTAGATGAACAACTACACTCATAAAACAGTTGAAAAAAGAAAGGCAAATTTTTTTTTGATTTAAAGGATTTTTCATGGTCAATCAAGATTATAAATATTCAGAAATTACCTCAAAAATTATTGGAGCAGCAATGAGAGTTCATTCAGCTCTTGGAAATGGGTTTCAGGAGGTCATATACCAACGTGCTTTGAAAATCGAAATGTCCGATTTAGGGCTTAATTTCTTCAGAGAACAGGAAATGCCCATTTACTATAAAAATCAGCAAATAGGAATGCGAAGGGTCGACTTCCTTGTAGAAAATGTTGTTTCAGTGGAATTAAAAGCATTAACTCAACTTGATGATAAAAATTTAGCACAGGCAATAAATTATCTAGAAGCCTATGATTTGGAAGTAGGCCTACTGATTAATTTCGGAGGTAAGAGCTTGCAATATAAGCGTATTGTAAATAGGAAGTTCAACCAAAAAAATCAGGGAAATCCTCAAATCAAATAAATCAGTGGTCCGGACAGTGAGGGAGGGAGAAGTAACCGCTACAGCCGCCGGATTATCCTGACATATTATTGTGATTAAATGATAGGCTATGATGGTGGGAGTGTGAGTAGAAAGTCATGGAAATTACAACTACCACCAAGTAGAAAAAAAATCAACCAAAAAAATCAGAGAAATCCTGAAATCAAATAAATCAGTGGTACAGACAGTGGGGATAGAAACTGCAATCTCATCATCAACCTGGTTTTAGGTGTTTTCAATCTTTCTCCTGTGCTTCCTCCATTGCTTTTTCATCCAGTTCAAGGAATTTAGCAGCATCAGTCATCATGGTATTGAGTAGTCCACTCTTTAGGCTGTTCCACCAGTAATTAAAGACGAACCGATCTTTGCGTCTTTCGAATTCTACCTGACCTTGGCGGTAATTTCGGCTGTCCTTTAGATTGTTGCTGCGTATTGTCAGACCTAGGGCAGTGTTTTTCACTAAATTTCTAAACCGTCCAGCTTCAGGATCAATGAACTCAAATTTCATATTTTCATATTCAAAATCAACCCAACCTGAGGATCGGTTTTCATCGGCAATAAAATTGAGATCTATACCCTTGAATTCCCCCTCTTTAATTTTAACGGGCAAAATTCCTCCTATCATTTGGTTCAATATGTCGGCCTGAAAAGGGGCCACTTTTGCAGTCATTCTGAAAAAGTCACTTTCACTGGCTAAATCCAACAAAAGTTGGGTATTGATCATGGCTTTTCCCAATAAATGAGCCTGAACATCTAGGGAAAAAATGGAGTTAATAGCCAGCATTTCGGGATTATTGGTCAGGTTGTAACCGGATGCATACAAATTCTCAAAGTTGAGAATTCCGGGATCTTCGGAGAATTTTGTATTTTCGTTATAGTGGACCCTACTGCTTCTTATGAAAAGCGTGTCAACCTTAAGATCTGCATTTAGTTCTCTCATGAGGGAAGCTAGCAAAGGCTGGTATTTGAAGGGGGGTTCCCCAAGAGTTTTGTCTCGATATACCTCAATGTCGGCGTTCATTATTTCAATAGAAGATGCATGAAACTGTCGATTCCGGATTAATTGAATGTAGTCAAAGTTATAAATTCTAACCTTTGGGAATGCTGCATTTATCCAGTCAACATGGTAAGTGTTAACCGTTTTGTATTCTTCTTTCGGGTAAGGAGTCCTGATTCTAAGACCGGACAACTCAAGATTGTTGCCACCGAAAAAGCGATAATCATCAAAACTTACCTCCATATTGATAAGGGCTGAGATTTCCTCGCTGGACAATTGAATGAGCTTTTCTTTTACAGGAAATTGGCATAAAAAATACCCCCCACTTAGGCAGAGGAAAAGGACAATTGCAAAGAGAAGTATTTTTTTTCGTTTCAAGGATTAAGATGTTTGGTATGGATGTGTAATGAACCTCAATTAATACCCACAATTATTTCACAAGTATAATTAAAAAAATGGGATTTGATTAATCATCAAGCATACTTTAACGGAACGATGGGAGTACCACAGCTTTAAAAATAAAAAAAGTGTTCTTTTCTTTCTCAATCAATAAAGTTAACTAACAAAGAAGTGTCAGTTACATAACACCAGGACATGTTAATTTACAGACCAGTTTATTTTTTATTGCCGAGGCCTAATTTTTCACCGAGTTCATACATCAGTTGGATTGCAGATTCGGGATCATTGGGAATCTCTCCATCAAGTATAGCTTCTTTAATGGCGTCTTTGATTAAACCCACTTCCTTGGAGGGTTTGATTCCAAAAGCCTCCATAATGGTTTTTCCTGAAACCGGGGGTTGCCAATTTCTAATGCGATCCCGGTCCTCTACTTCCTTTATTCGCTGACGGACAATTTGATAATTTCGGAGGAATTTCTCTACTTTTTCCGGATTCTTGGAGGTGATATCAGCTTCGCACAGCAGCAAGAGCGAATCAATATCCTCTCCTGCATCAAACAAAAGTCTTCTGACTGCACTGTCGGTGGATTCCGTCTTTGTCAGTGCTATGGGTCTCAGGTGAAGGGCTACCATCTTCTGGACAAACCGCATGGGAGCACTCATACTCAATTTTAATCTTTTAAAAATCCCTTTAACCATCCTCGCTCCTACCACCTCATGCCCGTGAAAAGTCCAACCATGCCCCTCCTCAAATCGCTTGGTCCTCGGTTTGGCTATATCGTGCAGTAAAGCTGCCCACCTCAACCAGACATCATCAGATTTTTTTGATAATTTATCCAGCACCTCCAGGGTGTGTTCAAAGTTATCTTTATGACCAATGCCATAGCGGGTTTCTGCGCCCTTCAGTTCAACAAATTCAGGCAAAATGAGATCCAGTAATCCGCATTGATCCATCATTCTCAAACCGTAAGATGGCTGCTCACACATCATTATTTTTTGCAGTTCGGTAGAAATGCGCTCCATCGAAACTATCTCAATGCGATGGGCTGATTCTTTTATACCCTGAAAGGTATTTTCATCAATGGTGAATAAAAGTTGATTGGCAAAGCGCACTGCCCGCATCATTCGCAGTGGATCATCA
The DNA here is from genome assembly GCA_007693915.1 of Saprospirales bacterium. GTDB lineage: Bacteria > Bacteroidota > Bacteroidia > Chitinophagales > Saprospiraceae > PWJY01. Next base: position 3,400 of record RECS01000195.1, read on the forward strand.
GAAAAAGTAGCTGCAGGTTCCACCGGTGTCCTGATAATTTTATTTTGTAAGTCAGGCAGTCCACCAAACTGGTCCACTATCTGTCCTGTACCCACCTTCTGAACCTGAACAGCAAGAGCATTAACCGTAAAGTCCCGCCTCAGGAGGTCATCCTCAAGTGTCCCCCTTTCAACAACCGGTTTTCTAGAATCTTTTCTATAGGACTCTTTGCGTGCTCCTACAAATTCCACCTCCAGGTTTCTGGTCCTTAGCATGGCCGTACCAAATCGTTTGAAAATAGTTACTCCACTGCAATCATTGGCTTTTTCACATACCTTTTCTGCCAACGCTATACCATCCCCGACTACAAGGATGTCCATATCCTCAGAGGGACGATCGAGCAATTTGTCTCGCACATAGCCCCCTACCAGATAAGCCTCTACATTTAACAGCTCTGCCGCCTCTCCAACTATGTGGATTATTTCAGCTTCCCGTTGATCAAAGTTTATTTTCACAATACGGTCTGTAATTTTTCATCCAAAAGATAGGTCTGTTCCAGCTCATCCAAAATATCGAGAATTCCGGCTGATGAATCTGTATTAACGAGTTTTGATCTCCACTCTTTAATACCGGGCAATCCCCTGAAGTATTGGCCATAATGTCGCCTCATTTCCAGTACTCCTAGCTTTTCTCCTTTCCAATCTACAGAATGCAAAAGATGCCTTTTAACCACTTCGACTTTCTCTTCCAGTGCCGGTGGCGCGAGCAATTCCCCTGTTTTTATATAATGTTTGATATCTCTAAATATCCATGGATTCCCGATACTTGCACGACCTATCATCAAGCCATCCACACCATAGCGATTCTTATACTCCACTGCTTTTTGCGGAGAATCGATATCACCATTGCCAAAAACAGGAATATGAATACGAGGATTTTCTTTTATTTTCCCAATCAGAGACCAATCTGCTTCGCCCTTGTACATTTGTTTTCGGGTGCGTCCGTGTATGGAAATAGCTTTTATGCCCACATCCTGAAGTCTTTCAGTAACTTCCTCAATGTACATCGTTTTTTCATCCCACCCCAAACGCGTTTTTACCGTTACAGGTAAATTGGTAGATTTTACAACTGCTTCGGTGAGTTTCACCATTTTATCCACATCCTGAAGAATTCCGGCACCTGCCATTTTACACACCACTTTTTTGACCGGGCAACCAAAATTAATATCCAGTACTTCCGGTTTGGCCTCCTCTACTATTTCAGCAGCTCTCATCATGGAATCCAATTCAGCCCCAAAAATCTGAATTCCAATCGGGCGTTCTTTTTCATAGATATCCAACTTTTGGACACTTTTATCAGCATCCCTAATCAAGCCCTCAACTGAGATGAATTCGGTGTACATCATATCGCATCCCTGCTCCTTACAGAGAAAACGGAAGGGCGGATCACTTACATCCTCCATAGGTGCAAGCAAAAGGGGAAAATCTCCCAGGTCTATATTGGCCAGTTTTGTCATAATCAATTTCGATTTGCAAAAATACTGCCTTTTGGGAGCTTAACAAAGTCAAGGGGGTTTTTAAAAAGGAGAAAATGTTTTAGGAGCAAAGTTGTTTAGTAAAAAGCTTTTCCGTTTTATAGTTCGGGCATTGCTTCGAGCTTCAGACTCCTGAATTATCAAAGGTGATAAATTCAATCTACTCGTTTCATGAAATTATTCGAAATTTTAAAACAAATGAAACACACCAATTGAGTCCACTGTGTTTAATAAAAACCAATAAACACCCTTTTAACCTTCAATCTCGTCAGCCCACTCCATTGTATCCCGTGTTCTTACGAGACAGGTCTGCGTCTATGGACGAGACAGGTCTGCGTCTATGGACGAGACAGGCCATTCAATCTTCAACTCAATTAGGAATAATCCTGAAGTTTAATTCATAAATTCCGTTGAGCTCTTCACGTCTTGTATATTGCTCAAAAACAACAGTATAGTCTCCAGGTTCCTTAAAACTGATATTTTGTTGGAGAAAAACCCTCAAATTACAGATGTCCCCTCGACAATTTCCATGCCATTGACCGAATCTGTCTGCCATATCTATGGAAAGTAAATCTGTAACTGCAGTATCCACAGGAAAGTGAGTAGTAATATTCATGTACACATTCTGAAAGGGATAATCTCTGTCGTGGACCATATCGAGAATGAGGTGGTATGAAGCAGACGTATCCGCGATACTGAAACTATTTTCAAATAAATCCTCATAGGTCCATTTTCCATCCTCAAATTCTACAGTATTGGAAAAGTAGGTTCTTTCTCCACAAGAGGAAAAGATTATTATAAGCGCAAAAAATATCAGGAGGTTTTTCATGTAAACAGATCTCTCATTTTATCGAAAAATCCTCTTTCAGACTTACCGGGGTTGGGAGAAAAGTTTTCCATTTCCCGAAGTTTTTCCAAAAGGGCCTTTTCATCGGGATTGAGTTTTTTCGGAGTCCAAATATTAACGTAAATCAACTGATCACCAACAGCATAGGACTGAACTGATGGAAGTCCTTTTCCTTTCAAGCGAAAAACTTTACCCGCTTGCGTACCTGCCGGAATTTTGATTTTGACCCTACCATCTAGAGTAGGCACTTCAATAGAAGTTCCTAAAGCTGCATCTGCAAAATTTAAATACAGGTCATAAAGCAAGTTACTACCATCCCTCTTCAGATAATCGTGCGTTTTTTCTTCGATGTGAATGAGCAAATCCCCTGCAGGACCACCCTTAACACCGGCGTTACCTTTACCTCGCATATTGAGTTGCATATCCTGCTCCACTCCTGCGGGAATGTCTATGCTGATGGTTTCTTCTCCGTAGACTCTACCGTTCCCTTTACACTTACTGCAACTTGCAGTTATTTCCTGCCCTGAGCCATTACATGTTGGACAGGTGGTGGTGGTCTGCATTTGTCCCAGAAAAGTATTTCTGACCTGGCGGACGTAACCTGAACCACCACAAGTACCACAAGTTTTTACAGATGAACTGTCCTTAGCTCCGCTGCCATTGCACTGATCGCAGACAAGCTGCTTCTTAACCTTAATTTTTTTATTGACTCCTTTTGCAATCTCCTCAAGCGTAAGTCCAACCTTAATTCTAAGATTTGATCCCCTTTGACCACGGCTTTGTCGGGTACCGGCACCGGCACCACCACCCCTAAAGAAGGATTCAAAAGGACTCCCCCCCTCGCTAAAAACATCACCGAATTGGCTAAATATATCCTCCATAGTCATACCACCGGGACCTCTTCTACCCCCTCCAAAGCCTGCATTGGGATCTACGCCCGCATGACCGTAACGGTCATATCTCGCTTTTTTATCGGGATTACCAAGCACTTCGTATGCCTCGGCAGCTTCTTTAAATTTTTCTTCAGCTTCGTTATTGTCCGGATTTCTGTCCGGATGGTATTTCATGGCCACCTTGCGGTAAGCCTTTTTTATGGTAACCTCATCCGCATCCTTTCCTACCCCCAATATTTCGTAATAATCTCGCTTTGCCATTAATTAAGTTGTTCTTTATTTACCCACCACTACTTTTGCATAGCGGATAATTACGTCATTTAATAAATATCCCTTTTCAACAGTATCCACAACCTTACCCTTCATGGACTCATCAGGAGCTGGAATTTCAGTGATCGCCTCATGCAGATCAGCATTAAAATCCACACCGGAAGATTCCATCTCCTGCAGACCTTTGTTAGTAAGTATTCTCAATAATTTGTTCTGAACTAACTGAAAACCCTCTATGGTAGAATTGCCTTTCATTTCCTCAGGAACAGATTTTGAAGCTCTGTCAAAATCGTCCAATACATCTAAAAGGTCTGACACAATGTCCCTTGAAGCAGTCTTTTTTAGCTCAAGTTTTTCCTTTGCGGTTCTCCTTTTATAATTTTCGAACTCAGCTAACAAACGCAAAAACTTATCATTCAGTAGACTTAACTCTTCACGTGGTACCATTTCACCCTCTCCATCTGCTGATGGATCTGCACTTTGGTCAGCATCCTCAGAAGACTCTGTCAATATCTCCTCCTGGGTAGTTCCATTGATCTCCTGATTCTCAATATGCTCCTGATCTTTATTTTTCTTTTTCTTCTTCACCATATTCTTTAGTTTTTCCAACATACTTCAATTACTTTGCCACAACTATAAATACAGTCAACTTGTCAGTTACTTTCAAGGCGATTAATGATTCGACTGATATTACTATAGGAAGGGTTCACTGAAACTATTCTTCCTAATCGGTCAATTAAAAAAGATGATGGAATGGAGTTAACGCCAAAATTGTAATAGGCAGGATGGTTTCCAAATCGGGGTTCCACAAATTGATAGGGCCAAGAGAAACCAGCCTGATCTCCAATCCTTATCCAGGCCTCACCTCCAGTTTCTAAAGCTATGGATATGACCTCAAAATCTTCAGCCCAACTGTAGTCGGAATCTTTTATATCTTCATATGCCTTCACCAGACGGGGATTTTGCTGACGACAGGGACCGCACCAGCTTCCCCAGAAATAGACCAGTAAGTAATTACCTTTTAAATCAAGCAGATCCAGTTCATACCCTTTTCCGGTAAGCGTAACATCAGGCATTTCATCCCCAAAAACCAGTTCTGAACGACCGTACCAATACCAGACCATGACCCCAAGGAGTACAACTAAAAAGATGGTAACTACTGTATTTAAACTAACTTTCATAAATTCATTTATTTTTTCAAAAAATAAGCCACAAATCTTCAATAGATTGCAAAGATATTCATACTCCTTAACACAATTCAGACTTCACTTGTTATTTTCACATATATGAAATACATTTGTCAACTAAAAAAATGATTTAGACTACAATGCCCTTGGTGAAAGATAGCTAAGAAAATCTTCATTCAAGAGAAGTGAATGATAGTTGATTCAAATATAAAAGAAGAAAAAGAATGCGAAATGATTAAAAATTATAGAAACTAAACACCGATCTCACCAACTCAGTTGAGGGCAGGCGTCGATTAACATTTTTAGATTTCAAAAGTATGTTTAAGGTGAATTTTGTAAGATTGAAAAAGAAACGCAAAAAACAATAAATCACCTCATTGCCAGGCTTTTAGAGGGCAGAAATTTAAAAATAAATTCTTAAATCGCATATCGGTGTTCCTTGCCTGTCTCGAAACAGCATGTAACGAGGTTCTTCAATCAAAAAAAACTATAACATAAACTTTCTTTTAAAAATGAAAAAAAAACGATAAGTTTGAATAATTAACCATAATAATTTAAAAACAAAAATCTAGAAAATGATATCCATAGACCCAAAGGAGATAAAAACCAAAGACCTTCATCAGTTCCTGCTCGGAATAGTATCCCCCCGACCAATAGCTTTTGTAAGCACTATAAACGAAGAAGGGTTGACTAACCTTGCACCATACAGCTTTTTCAATGCATTTAGTTCAAATCCTCCCATTGTTGTTTTTTCCTCCAACAGAAGAGTTTTGGACAATACGACTAAGGACACCTTATACAATATAGAAAAAACAGGTGAAGCCGTGATCAATGCTGTATCCTTTGATATTGTAAGACAAATGGCCGTAACCTCTATTCAATTTCCAAGCGGTGTTAGTGAGTTTGAAAAGTCGGGTTTAACTCCTGTTCCTTCTGACCTTGTAAAACCGCCTCGGGTCAAAGAAGCACCTGCAGCTATGGAGTGTAAGCTTCAGAAAATCATCACCTTAGGTGAACATGGTGGAGCAGGACACCTCATCATTTGCGAGGTGGTAAAAATACATCTGGATGAAAAAGTGGTAGATGGAAACCGTATAAATCCGCATAAAATGGATCTCATGGGACGCATGGGAAGGGCTTATTACACAAGAGCTTCAGGGGATGCTATACACACCATAGTGCAATCAGTAATAGACATCTCTATTGGCTTTGAAAGTTTACCCGATCATGTAAAAAAAAGCGATATACTCACAGGCAATGATCTCGGCTTACTCGCAGGTCTGACCTCATGGCCCGATACTGAAGAAGTGAAAAAGAGCTTGACTTCATCAGAAATAGAAAAATATCGAGATCCAACTAATCCCTTTAGCTTGGCTGGCTTGCACCATTTTGCCAAATTGTCAATTTCGGAAGGAGATGTGAGAAAAGCGGCATGTATATTATCTTTGTCATAAACTAAAAACTATTATTATGAATTTCATTTTATTTATTATTATCGGAGGCATCGCAGGCTGGCTGGCTTCACTTATTTTCAAAGGAAAAGGATCAGGACTTTTTGTCAACATACTATTGGGTATCATTGGTGGTGTAGTCGGTGGTTGGGTGATATCTCTACTGGGTTTTCAGGCAGGTGACGGGCTGCTCCCTTCATTGATTACAGCAGCTTTTGGAGCTATCATTCTGTTATGGCTGGCTAATCTGGTAAGCAAGTAAACAGTATGTCAAAAGACGAAGACAGCCATTTTAACCGATGGAAACTCATTCTGGGTACAGAAGCCGATCCGAAAAATGATACCCCTTTGAGTGCTGAAGAGAAAAAACTGGACAAAGCCCTGTCCGGCATATACGGTGGCAGCAATAGAAAAGGTGGAATCAGAAAGTCCTACCCCAAAGTAGCTGACTGGCTTGAGGACATTAGAAACTACTTCCCTTCCGAAGTGGTTTCCATGGTGCAGTTGGATGCCATCGAACGACTTGGATTAATTGAGCTGTTAACTGAAAAAGAGGTTGTAGATAAAATAGAACCAGACATTAGATTGGTTAGTGCTATTCTCAGTTTAAAAGGTTCTCTACCGGAAGAAGCTAAAGAAACGGCGCGGATCGTTATCCGAAAGATTGTGGATAAAGTCAAACACTTGCTTCAGGTGCAAACAGAAAAAGCATATACCGGCTATCTGCTCAGACAATCTGTCCGCAAAACGCCCTATAAATCTGAATTGGACTGGAGAAAAACCATTCTGCGAAACCTTAAACACTTCGATAGGGATACACAATCCATTATACCGGAAAAAATCTATTCTTTTCCGCGCAACAAAAAGCAAAACAAAAAAATAATTGTCCTCGTGGATTCCAGTGCGTCTATGAGCAATTCTTTAGTCTATGCAAGTATTTACGGCTGTGTGCTTGCATCCCTTCCATCCCTTTCCACCAACCTGATCATGTTTGATTCTGAAGTGGCAGATGTTTCCGAGTATCTCGACGACCCTACCGATCTACTTTTCGGCAAGGAACTCGGTGGAGGAACCAATATTTCAAAAGCGCTACATTATGCCAATGGCTTGATTGATTATCCCGATCGCACCATCCTCTTTATCATCAGTGACTTAGAAGAAGGCTACTATCCTCAGCGCGTCATCCCTGCATTCAGCAGCCTCCAAAACAAAGGCGTCAAATGTATCTGCCTTACCACCCTCAGCGATGAAGGCAATCCCGAATACGACAAACCAATGGCATCCTCTCTGGCGGCATTAGATATTCCTGTTTTTGGCTGTACCCCAGATCAGTTCCCTGCTCTGCTGATACAGGCCCTTTCTAATGAGGAGGCTAAAGTAAGAGGAGGCTTTTATAGGGGATAGGTTTGATAGGATTTTCTAGTTTGGTTTAAAATGATTATTTTTGGAGCTAAAATTCATATTAGGCAATTAAACCAAATTAATAGGATTCATTTTAAAGAAAAGAAATTTAAAAATACAATTGAGTAAATTTATGCATGAAAAAAATCCTTTACATCTTATCAATCTTTGCTATCGTATCTTGCAATTTAAGTGACAATCAAAATTCAAATTCTAAAATGATTGAACAAACTGAATTAACAAATCCAAAAATCAAGGGATACTCATTCCTGGATTGTATGTATCAAGATTCCTACTTTCCCACATTTTTAGTGGACAAGTGTAAAAATATTTTATTAGCCCTATGCCATAAAATTGAAACCAACGACCCAGCAACACTGGATCATCTTTACGTGTTAACACATGCTGCAACGGAAGAAATAAATAAATTGGAGGATGAGTTTTTTAACTACGATAGTGAAATTGAAACAGTGGCGCGAGAATGTCTGGCAAAGAATTTTGAATTCATAGCAAATGCCTACGGCTTTAAAGCTGATATTGAAGAACTTATTGCACCAAGATATTGGTAACTAAAAATGGGTAGATTAGATTTACAAAACATTTTTTATGAACTAAATTTTTAAAACTTTTTATTGTGAAAAAATTATCATTTATTGTCTTATTATTTGCAATATTCCAATTAGCCACAGCACAAGAAACTGAAATAAGCGATAAGTTCATCTTGGGAGGTTCTGTGAATTTTTCTATCAGCAATAATGCTAATCCAGCTGGAGTAGGATTTATTTTAACACCCACTAACGAATCAAAATCTACATTTTTTGGTTTCGCTCCATACATTGGTAAGGAAATTAGCCCAAAATTAATTGTAGGTTTAGGGATCGATTTTGGAATGGGGAGAACTACTACAAAAAATGCATCGTTTTTTCCTTCACCAGGTTCCGGAGAAGTAAAACGCAATTCAAATCAAATTGGATTTGGAGTATTTTCAAGACACGTAGCTAACCCAGACAATCAACTTTCTTTTTATCTTCAGCCTTATATTCAATATTTTATATCAAATCAAAAAGAATTCCAAAACTCAAATCTCACTAGAGAGGCAATAACCAATTTTCTGGAATTAGGATCAGGTTTAGGCTTAATGTATAACATTAATGATCAATTGAGAGCAACATTACGATCGGGGGGCCTAAGTTATATAAATGGCAGTTGGGAAGTTAAAGACACAGATTTAGGTAATGATTTTAGCTCGTTTGGACTTAATTTAAACTTGTCAAATATCTTCTTCGGCTTGGAAATCAGATTATAAGAGTAAATCTGTGATTAAACGATTCCATTTTTCAAAGGGAATGTGGGTGCTTATTTATACTTTAAAAACCGAGCTCAATTATTATGTAAAATCATTCTAATAGCTCTTGATTTTTTAATGGGCAGATTGAGTTAAATTGAATTTACTTGGTGGACTAAAGGTAGTTATACATACAACTTCTCTAAAATCAGTAATTTCTGTAAACATACTTATAACTTTTAGTAAACACAATAACTGAGGTAGTCTACACCAACAAAGACGAAGTCTAACCTGGATTATTCACAAAATTTCTATTGCAAAGCCAAACTGTCGGCTATAATTGAAAATGCTCGAAATTTGTCATCCTCAAAATTGGGCTACAATTCCTTCGGATAAAAATTTCTGCGCTTCCCAATT
>RECS01000144.1 GCA_007693915.1 Saprospirales bacterium
TTCTACTTCATTGCATTCCGTGTTCTTACGAGACCGGCCATTGATAATAACAATTAACCATTAACAATTAACCATTAACAATTAACCATTAATCAACCATTCCCAAAACCTTGACTGTAACTCTCCTGTTTTTCTTGGCTAGATTTTCATTAACGGCATTTGGATAGCGCATCCGCAGATTGCTGTATGCCTTCCACTCCAATCTGTCTTCTTCAATGCCACGCTCAACCAAATAAGTGTAAATTTTAAGTGCTCTTCTTTCTGATAGACCAAAGCATTGGGGTCCTGAATGCTGAGGTCTGCCAGGACAGTGGACATGCCCTTGTATTTCAAACCTATAGCTGTCAGCAGCATTGATCATTTGATATAATCTGGGTAAATTGTGCCTGTATCCATCCAATATGATTGGGGTGCCTCCCACAAACAGGATATCATCAAAATTAAAGAACATCCCCTCTCTGAGTGGTTCAAGATTTAATCTTTCTAAAAGCTCATCGATAAGCCGTAGTTCATAATTTCTTCTTCCTTTTATGTGATCTGAGGAGTGAAATTCAAATGAAAATTCACCTATGGACGGAACTTTGATGTCAAAATCCCCATTTGTATTAGTTTTCATAGAATCCTGATACTTGCCGGCACCGACATAAACCATGCCCTCTAAGCCTTCACCACTTTCCATACAAATTATTCTACCCTTTAATGGGACAAGTGGTTTTATCAATTTGAAAGAAACCTGAACTGATCTGTTTTTTTGCCTGCCTTCTTCACTTTCATTGTCAGCTATCGGGTTTGTTTTTCCAAAGACAAAGTCGAGTATGCGGTTTTCAGGAATTTCCTTTTCTAATAAAACTTCTTTTGTAAAATCCAATCTTCGATTTGCCAGATTATGGTTGTATTCCTTACTACCCCGGCTGTCAGTTCTCGCTTCCAATTGTATCAAACCTTGCGGAAAAACTCGTAGTGCATTCCTGAGACGATTGAATTGCCAATCAGGTATGGAGTCTGCTTGATCCTTATTGGTTTTAAAAAAAATAAAAAAAGAAAACTCCGTTTGGAAAATGGTATCGTTTTCTATTCTAACACTTTGCTGTGCATAGGAAAAGATTTGGAAAAACAGAAAAAGAACAAATAAGGATATCAGTAGCTTCATCTTTTGATTTATTTTCAGATACAGAAAAAAATGAAAGAATTTATTTGATTCACTTTTGCCAGACAGGCCTACTGATCTGCTGATCCCAAAACTTTGACTGTGACTCGCCTGTTTTTTCTGTGTTGCGATTCACTTCTTGGATTGGAATAATACAGATCAAAATTACTATACGGTTTATATTTTAACCTTTCTGGATCTATACCTTCCTCTACTAGATAGGTATAAACTTTTTTAGCCCTTCGCTTAGATAAATTGTAGCAATAAGTACCCTCCGGTTGAGGTGGTAAATCATGGCAATTCACATGACCTTGAATTTCATAATTATAGCCATCTGTGATCCTTAACATTTCATAGAGCCTAAAGAGATTATGCCGGTAGTTCCTCATAACAGTTGTCGTACTCGTATAAAATAGTATATCGTCAAAATCAAACAATTCGTCCGGCTTGAATGGACTTACAAATATTTTAATCAGTTTTTCCCTGTCGCTAGAAAGTTGATAATATCCTCTTTCTTTTATGTGGTTAGGTGAAAAGAAATCAAAGTAGAATTTCCCACTTTCAGGTACAGGTATAGTAAAGTCACCATCTGAAGTGCTTTTTACTGAGTATTGAGTATATCCGGTATTAATAAATACTTTACCCTGTAATCCTTGACCATTCTCACGACAGACAACTCTTCCTGATATGGGGGAAAGTGGAATTGCTCTTTGAAAAGCAATGGAGACAGACCTGTTTTTTTGTCTTCCTTCCTCACTATCGTTATCTGCTAATGGTTTGATTTTGCCAAAAGTGAAGCCCATAATTCTGTCTTCCTGTACCTTATTGCCAACTAATATGTCTTTAGCAAAATGAAGTCTTCTTTCAGCCAGCTTCATGTTGTAAGCTTGGCTACCATGACTGTCTGTTCTTGCTTCCATTTGTACAAAACCATCTTGATGTAATTCTAAAGCATTTCTTAGACGGATAATTTTATTAACAGGAATGGAATCTGTACTATCCTTATTTGTCTCGAATAGAATCATAAATGATAATTCAGTCTGGAAAATAGTATCATTTTCTATCCTTGATTCAATTTGAGTGTAGGAATAGATCGGCAGCAGTAGTGAAAGGATTAATATAGTTAAAATCTGTCTCAATTCTCCCAATATTTTACCCTAAGTTAGTGTTTTTTCTGAATTATTCTGCCATTTCAATTTAAGGGTTAAGTCTAAACTCTCCGTTCGATTAACTAACTTTTTTTAAAAATGATAGTAAAATGTATTTCAATATGTATTTAATCTTTTGGATGTTTTCTATCTTTGCTAAATAATTAGTTTGATAAAGTGATATTTATACTTGTGATTTTTTTTTAATATAATATATTTATCTAGAGTTGTATTTACTTTTTTTACTAATGAATGGATGAAGATGAGTTAGGTCAAGCGACAATTAAAGTTTTATTAAAATTTGCCGAATGAAATTTCAATCACCTTATCAAAAGGTATTTACTTTCTTAGTTTTTTCTTTTTTTGTTGGAAGCCTGACTGCACATTCGATATCCACTGCCTCACTACTACAGCAAAATCCCGAGTTATTAACCGAATGGCTGGAGAAAAATGAACTGTCAGAATTTGCTCCGGTTGCAACTAGATCTCCCTTGCCCGATCATTTTTTTGCAGAAAGAATCTATCCTGAAAAATCATTTGAACCAGTAGTTTTTGAAATTGAAGATCAAGCTGTGGTCTTGTTTTGGATGATTGATGCAGGAGATAGAGAAGTAGTTGTTCTATCTGAAGATAAAGCAGATGGGTATTATTTTTATGATTTTGAAGGTCTTTATGGGCAAAGGAACTCTGCAAAATTATCTGAAAAATTCTCCATACCTCAAAGTGGTAAAGTGCTATTGGAATGGAACGGTCCCCTTGATCAAGTGGAAGATATAATTATCAATAGATCAGACCACCGGGTATACAGAAGCATAGCAGGTCACAGCTTTATATCCACCGGTTTTGGTGCTGCTCTGGATTGTCATTTTAATATCAACTGTTCCGAAGGTGAGGATTTTAATCAACTTAGTGATGCAGTAAATAGAATCATGGTAGTAGTGGAGGAGGGCATCGGTTTTTGTAGTGGTGCTCTGATCAACAATACCGCTGAGGATTTTACCCCTTACATACTAAGTGCATTCCACTGTATGGCTAATTTCACCCCACTATATCATTTGTGGAGATTTGACTTTTTCTATAATTCTGAAAATTGTGATGATCCCATCAGCGAGCCCGACTTTTTTAGTATGATAGGTGCTAAATTCAGGGCAGGTCATCCCGATTCTGATTTTTTGCTTCTTGAGCTAAGTAATGGTTTTCCTTCTGACTTTGAAGTTCCTTTTTTAGGATGGGATAGAAGAGAGGATTACCTTCCTGTAAATACGGCCCTTGTTCATCATCCTGCCGGGGATATAAAGAAAGTTTCTTCTTACAGTGAACCCCTTAGAGTACACAACAATCTCATTAATTGGAATCACGGCATTCAAACGCCGAGAAGGTCGCATTATCGGCAGCAACTAACTACAGGCACATTTGAACCGGGATCTTCCGGGAGCCCTCTGCTTTCACCTGAAAGTCGAATAATGGGGCAATTGCATGGTGGGGTATTCGGATGTGATGGCAATATTGCGTATTCCGGAATTTTACACTATTCGTGGGATGTTGGAGATGACCCCTCAGAAAGATTGAGAGATTGGTTAGATCCTATAAATACAGGGCAATTGACACTTGATGAATTGTTGCTCGCTCCCGAGCTTATAGAAATCGAAGTAGCCGGAAGAGTCAGCAACCCATTGAATAGAAATATTCCGGACGTTTTGATTGAATTGGTATGTGGTGATACTACCTATTTCACGCTGACGGATGAGGAGGGTGAGTTCGCGCTTAATATTGTTTTCATCGATGAAGAGGATTGTATTGTTCATTTTAGTAAACAGGATGAAGTCATGAATGGGATTAATGTTCTTGATATCGTATTGATTAGAAGGGATATTTTAGGATTACAAATCTTGGATGACTGGCAAAGGTTGGCAGCAGATGTCAATGATGACGGTCTGGTCAACGTATTGGATATTGTAGTGCTCAGAAGGATGATTCTTGGGATTTATGATGAATTGCCAGATGTCGACCCCTGGCTATTTTCAGTTCAAAGTGATGTTATAGAATTACGTGCAGACAATAGTTTGTTTTTAGATGTTACAGGAATGAAAATGGGAGATTTGGACTATAATGCGGATTATTGAAAAAATGTTTGGTATTTATAGTACAGCGTTTAAAATTTTTTATCGAAAAATAAACAGATATGATAATCTATCACAACCCTAGATGTAGGAAAAGCAGAGAGACTCTTGAATTGCTGAAAGAGAATGGTGTTGAGCCTGAGGTAGTCAAATACCTTGAGACTCCATTAGACTATGAAGAGTTGAAGGCCCTTGTTACAAGACTGAATATTGGAGCTACTGAGTTACTCAGAAAAGGGGAAAAAGAATATAAGGAGAACTATAAAGGTAAGGATTTGTCCGAAAAAGAGGCTATTGAGGCTATGGTGAAATTTCCTAAGTTGATGGAGCGACCCATAGTAGTGAAGGACAATAAAGCTGTTATTGGAAGACCACCTGAGAATGTCATACAACTAATAAATTAACAATTTCGATGAGTGTAAATATAAATTCTATTTTCCCGGTTTTATTATTTTTTTTTCTGGCGGTAACCTCATGTTCGGCTTCAACTAATGGTGATATTCAGTTGCAGTCTGAAGAAAAAGAGAGTGCATTTCCAGTTGCCACCAATGTAATCGTTGGAGCTGAACGTATGGACAAACTGCTACCCTTACTAAAGGAAAAATCTTTAGCCCTGGTAGTTAATCACAGTTCGAGGGTGGGAGAGGTGCATTTGCTGGATACGCTTTTGGCATTGGGTATGGATGTAAAGAAAATTTTTGCTCTCGAGCACGGTTTTCGCGGTGATGCGGATGCCGGTGCTTTAATTGATGATGGTATTGACGAGCGAACTGGTTTGCCGGTGATTTCACTTTACGGGCAGTCAAAGAAGCCTCAGGGAACAGATCTGAAGGATATCGATCTGGTCTTGTTTGATATTCAGGATGTGGGCGTGAGGTTTTATACCTACATCAGTTCCTTGCATTACATAATGGAAGCCGCTGCAGAAAATGGAGTAGAGGTAGTGGTTGCGGACCGCCCCAATCCCAATGGGTTTTACATAGACGGTCCCATCCTGGATGAGCATTTTCGGTCATTTGTGGGTATGCATCCGGTTCCCGTTGTTCACGGTATGACAGTAGCAGAGTATGCCCTCATGATTGTGGGTGAAAAATGGATCAATCAGGCAGAGAACCTCATCTTGAACGTGGTGACTTGCTTGGGTTACGATCACCGCATGACCTATGAACTGCCTTTGAGACCCTCTCCGAATTTACCCAATTTGCGCTCTATTCTTCTATATCCATCACTTTGTTTTTTTGAGGGAACGGAGGTCAGCGTAGGCAGAGGAACTTACCTGCAGTTTCAATTGATTGGAAGTCCCTACAGTAGCATAGGCGACACTACTTTTATTCCAAAAAGTCTTCCGGGTGCAACTCAGCCGCCATTTCTTGGAAGGGAATGTCGAGGTTTTTCTTTTTCAGGTATGGATTGGGAAAATGTTGCCCAAAAAAGACAAATTGATTTAAGTTGGTTGATGAAAATGTATGAAGGTTTTGAGGATAAGGACAAGTTTTTTCTTCGCAATAATTTTATTGATCGTCTTGCCGGCACAGACCAATTGAGAAAACAGATTAAAGCCGGGCTTAGCGAAGAAGAAATCAGAGCGAGTTGGCAAGAGGGACTGGAGGCCTTTAAATTGGTTCGAGCTCAATATCTGTTGTATCCGGATTTTTAGTTTGTTTTTATTCATTAGGGTTTAAGAAAAATCTTTGGATCAGTGCTTTATTCTTAAGTCCGAATTTCACCGCACTTTTCCACTTACCTCCCTCAAGTTGTTGGGAGTGTGCACAGCATATTCATTGGTGGGAAAAATCTTAACCACACCTTTAGCGTGGCTGAGTGAGTTTGCCAAACTTAAAGCATGGCTTAGAGAATCCCAGAGATTAATCATTTTGGCTATGAAATAAATTTTTGGGTTTCATTTTTTACCCACACTGCAAACCCTGTTTCGACGATACTCAACAACCCACAAGGTGCTTGACGAACTTACAGGTTTTTAGAGTGGTGTGAATGTTAAAATTCCTTCGTTAAATTTATATAAAATAGCCAAGCGGGTTACAGTCTCGTCCAAAAGACGAGATAGGGTTTTCAAAACCCTGCAGGTTTGCAGCCCAGCCGAAATAAGGTTATTGAGCCCAGTCGAAATAAGGTTATTGAGCCCAGTCGAAATAAGGTTTCAACACCCAAGGCTAAAAAGAAAGATTAAACTTTTAAAGGGTTACAGTCAAATTTGTATCGACTCCTATGTTTTAAACAACATTGTTTTATATCATAGACATCATTTTCTGTAATTTCCATTTTTAACTCCTTAATCTAATTGGAGGCAGATTTCCTATTTCCAATGAATTTATTACACCTACAGAGCTTACTGGTTTTTCACTATCTCTCTTGTAGGTTTAGTGTCAAATGCCAGCTAAAAAAGATGGATTGTCAACAATTCTCAACTTCATTCCTTAACTTTGCATACTTTTTAAAATCCGGTAATAATTATTATGGTATTCAGCTGCAGTGAAGCAGATATTGGTTATAGACATTTCAGTGAAGCATCTCTGAGACGAAGTCAAATGGATGATGTTGTTAATAGCAATGAACTTCTTTTGGTTGCTGTTATGGAGGGTACAATTGACTTGTCGTCAAGTTTTAATAATACCTCTTATATTTTAGAATCGGGGGAGTGTATTAGTCTTTTTTATCCCATGCAGGATTGGGAGACCAAATGGAAATTGTTATCAGCTGAAACCGAAGTGTTTTTTTTAAAGATTAATTTGGTTTTGTTTCATGAGCTGCTGAGTGGAGAAAAAGATGCTGCCCTGAAGAGAATTTTACTCAAACCTGATTTTTATGGGGAAAATAGCTTCAATGGAAAAAAAATGGTTTTGTCCCCACTCCTTAAATTAAGCATTAGGCAATTGAGTGAAATTCAGGTAGGTTTAAATACCCTAAAGCCCTATGTTCGAGCGAAGATTGTAGAGTTGTTTTCACTTTTGTTGGATAGCAGAGAACCGGTTTCGCCTACACAGGCCTGCCCTTTTTTCAGCCATTCTGAAATACGAAAGAGGATGATGGATGTCCGGGATTTTTTGACTTTGAATCCAGATGAGGAAAAAGCTTTGGCGCATTTCAGTGAGGAATACAAAATGAGCAAACACGCTCTAAAAGTTGGCTTTAAGAGAACCTTTGATAAGCATATCAAAGATTTTTGTCATGAAATAAAGATGGATAAAGCTATGGAGATATTGCAAGGTGGCGGTGTAAAAGTTTCAGATGTTGCCTATCAGACAGGTTACAGCAATCCCAGTCATTTTATCAATTTGTTTAAAAAGCGATATGGTTCCTCTCCGGGTAGTTTTCTTAAAGTAAAGCAGTAATAAGATGTCCGGATTAAATGATATCATAGTAGCCAGATCAACTCCTCCGGGCAAATCAGCTCTTGCAGTGATACGACTAAGCGGTCCTGCTTGTATAGAAAAAGTAAGCCCCTTCTTTCCCGGTTTAGATCTTGAAAATAAGCCGGCCCGATTTGCGCATTTTGGAAAGATTTTTGGAAAGAATGGTGAGTTAATAGATGAAGTGGTAGTATTGTGTTTTTTAGGGCCCCGATCATTTACCGGTGAGGATGTGGTGGAAATCAGTTGTCATGGATCCGACTTTGTTGTACAGCGTATTCTTGAAGAGTTTTTGAGTGCCGGTATTCGCATGGCAGGCCCGGGTGAATTTACCATGCGCGCTTTTATGAATGGGAAGATGGATCTGGCTCGTGCTGAAGCTGTAATTGATCTCATCGACTCAGAAAACCGCGCGCAACACCTTTTAGCTATGGATCAAATGAGGGGTGGATTTAGTAAAAAAATAGCTGATCTGAGGGAGCAATTGATTCATTTTGCAAGTTTGATAGAATTGGAGCTGGACTTCGGGGAAGAAGATGTGGAATTTGCAGAAAGAGATGATTTGAAAAATACAGTTTCTGAGATTAATGGTTTTATTCTTCGCTTAATGGATTCCTTTAGGATGGGGAATGCACTGAGAAAAGGGGTATCTACTGTGATAGCCGGCAGACCAAACGCCGGGAAGTCCACTCTCTTAAATGCTTTAGTAGAGGAGGATCGTGCGCTTGTTTCTGATATAGAGGGAACGACACGCGACACCATTGAGGAGGTGATTACTATAGAAGGCGTTGCATTCCGTTTGATCGATACGGCAGGAATAAGGGATGCAGGTGATGTGATAGAAGAGATGGGGATTAAAAAAACCATGGAGAAAATAGCTAGCTCCGCCATATTGCTTTTTATATTTGATTTGTCCCGGACATCACCTGACCAATTGAAAGCGGATCTAGAAAAGATTGAGCTTTCGGAAGAGATGGTACGTTTGGTAGTTGGGAATAAAAGTGACCTTGTTGATCAATTAGAAGTCAAGGAGTATCAGAAAGTCGCAGGAGGAGTCAACCATTTTGTATCTATCTCAGCAATAAATAACAATGGGGTAGAGGAGGTAAAAAAGTTATTGAGTCGCCATTTTGGTATTTCTGATAAAAATAAATCTGATATCATCCTCCATAATTCCCGGCATTTTTCTGCCCTTTACAATACCTCTGCTTCCCTAGAGAAAGTACTAGAAGGTTTAAGTGGAAATATGCCTGCAGATTTGGTAGCTATGGACATTCGCCACGCCATTCATTCACTAAATGAAATCCTTGGCGAAGGTATTAGTTCTGAGGATCTGCTGGGTAGTATCTTTAGTCGTTTCTGTATTGGAAAGTAACCACCACAAAACAACCAAATAAGAAACGAATATAAAAACGCCTATAAGTACTTAATACAGGGGATTTTTCTTACTATAAAGTTACTGTTTACTTTGTGATATTATACGTTTATTCGGTACATATTTGTACCTTTTTTGTACCTAGAATGATTTGAGTAAATAATTTGTACCTCATTCTGATTCTTTAGAGGCACTTTAGAATTGAACAAAAAAATAAAGTTTGTTCAGGCAGTATCAAAAATAACTTCAGTAACTAAGCACAACAGACGATGACAACAAAAGTAACATTACGAAAAAAGAAAATAAGCAAGGGACGGCAAAGCCTGTATTTAGATTTTTACCCGGCAATACCACACCCGGAAACAGGCGAACCTACACGAAGGGAATTTTTAGGGCTTTACATTTTTGAGAAACCGAAAACACCTATTGACAAACTGCACCATACTGAAACCCTAAAAATAGGCGACAGCATACGCCAAAGACGGTAGAATTTTTTGAATAAACCTGAAATTTACAGCGAATACGAAAAAGAGCAGTTGCGCAAAAAGGAATTAGGCGAACAATCCTTTATTGAGCGTTTCAGAAAGTTAGCCAATAAACGTAAAGCAAGCAACCACGATAACTGGATTTCATCATTAAAAAATTTTGAAGCGTTTACCGATGGTGAATTGAAGTTTGCTGAACTCAATGAAAAGTTATTTGAAGCTGTTAAAGATGAGACTGTAAAGCAAAATATTTATTTTATAATTCAGCGAATTGAACAGGCAGCCTTTAAAGTTTTAGGTTATACACCCAACGAAACGGAATACTATCAAGGTTTATTTGCAAAACACTTCTATAATGTATTACATTCAGAAAATTACCAAACTTACATCGAGGATAAAATAAGGGACTTGCATTTTTATTGTAAGGGACTGGAACAGAATTTAAGAACAAAGCAATACGAATTTTTAGAGGATAGAGAACAAGATAATAACCAACTTACCGAAGCTGAACGGTATAAAGTTTATTTAGAAAATTTACTTATTGATTTAAACGCCCCAGCAGCTCAACCGATAAACAACGAAACAGATACAGAAAAATATACAGCTAAACATTATTTACTGGCATACCTGTTTGAATGTAATGCAAAGGGCGAAAGTTTTCCAATAGGCAAAAAAAAGGAATTGGAGCGTATAGGAAACGAACGCATGGGAGCAGGAAAAGGAAACAGGTTTTACAAGTTATTCAATGAGGTTATTAATAAAGACTTAAACGCTGAAAAAAACTTGTTTGAAATTGGGGGTGAATATTGGCGAAAGGCAGTTATTGAACTTTCTAAAACTCCTGAATTAGTTGAAAAATACCTACAAAGTAAACAGCTATAAAAATAGAAATGTATGCTGTTCGGTTGGCTTTAATACTACAAATGGTACGGTATGCCTGTAATGAGTGCAATAAAAAAGCTATTGGAATTGAAGCGGTACAAGGGGCTTTACAATTAGTTGGATACTTCAAAAAAACAGCTATAAAGGTACATTCTATTGTATCAAATGCAAGTCCGTTGGATAAGTTACCCACAGACAAACAAACTCTTTACATAGCGTTGCCCGATACCTTTACAACAAGTGAGGGCGTACAAGTTGCTGAAAGTATTGGAATGGCTGAACGGACTTTTAAGCGGTTTATATCAAACAGGGAATTATTCAACAACCATACAAGGGGCGAATATGAAAAGCGGTATTAATCAAATGGCATTTGGCACAATTGACACAAGCGGCACGAACGGCACAAAATTAAATGCCACTTATGCCATAAATGCCACTTATGCCACGTGCCAAACAATAATTTCAGAAAATGGATAAGCAGCGATGTACACTAAAGCAAAAAATGAACTTCGGAAAGTTCACGCCCTATTTGCTGAACCCCTTTCAAAATACGTTTGGTTTGGGTTGCGGAAGGCTTTTTAATTCCTTTAATGTATTGAGCCAACAAACTTTGGTTCATTCCGATACGTTCAGAAAGTGCCTTCGCATTGATAACCTTGTAAAAGTCAAAGAAACTTTCCAAGTCATATTCAAAGCCTATTTCCTCAATGGTATAAACAAAGCCTTTATCTTCAAAAGCAAGGTTTACAGCCTCCAAAATATTGGCTTTAAGTTCCTCAAAGGTTTCGGCTTCGGTTGCAATAAAGTTACCGTTTACCAAAGTGTTGGCACTATATCCGGTATCTTCTTTGGTTACGGTTATTTTAATATTTGGCTTTTTCATCTTTTGGTTGTTTTAATGTTTGCTTGTTTTAGTATGGCAGTCAATAAGCCTTTTTTAACCTCTTTACCTGAATGGTTGGGGACTGTTAATTGTTCGGGCTTTGTAGGGTGCTGCATAATTACGTGGCTGCCTTTTTGCCTTGCTTTAAACCAACCGTCTTTTTTAAGAAGCCTGAAAAGCTCGTTGTACTTCATAGACACAAAGGTAATAATTTTATTACTTTTTACGAACCTGTTTAACAAAAAGTTCCAATGAATACAGAACACCGATACACTTTAGAAAAAGGTAGTAAAAAGCACCTTTGCCCCGACTGTAATAAAAAGACGTTCGTAATGTATATTGATACGGAAACAGGTAACTATTTGCCCGAACAGTACGGACGTTGCGATCGTGAAAGCAAATGTTTGTACCACCTCAACCCGTATTTGGACGGTTACGCAAAAGCAATTTGGGAACAGGAACAGGGCAACCGTTCGGAATTACCGAACAAGTGGAAGCTACAGCGAAAAAGGATAAT
>RECS01000127.1 GCA_007693915.1 Saprospirales bacterium
ATTACAATTACTGCCCTGCCGTAGCAGGACCATCAGTATATTGGGCGAGGAATTTTAGGAATAGCTATGAGCGGGGAATGACCTATGATGATGCCAATTGCGGAGGAGAATATCCAAATTAAATGTTGGGGTGAAAAAGAATGGGTCCTATGTGTCCTTTATTGTATTTAGATTTTCGAATTAGGCTAATAAGCAATTATCTAGATTATCAATTGCGATGTTTCAAACAAACTAACCTTTTAAGGATGTCGGACTTTAAAGGTTATATGGACGAAGGTTAAGCGAATGAATGAACTTACCTCTTGTAAGTTGAATTCAATACTGAACACTGTTAGGTTCTTCAATAAAAAAATTATGAAGAATTCAGGATTTATTTAACCGAGAAATAATGGGGAATCCTTTTGTTGTGTTCATTATCCGTTATGCGCCTAAAATAGAAAAACTATTGCTTTACCCAAACCTGATGTGACCTACCTCCACACATTTCTGCTCTCAGGATATATACTCCGGGTAGTAAATCAGAAGTATTGATTCTCTCAGTAGTTTGAAAATCAGTCGTTAAAGATATATGACTAAGACCTCGGATATCCATGATCTCAATTTTTGTGATTTCTGAACAGGCACCTTTTCTGTCTATCACAATCCAATCAGAGCCTGGATTTGGAGAGATAATGATTTTATCAGTTTCAAAGCTATGATCGCTTGTGTTCACACCGGTATCCAGGTTGATAACAATTTCTTTGCGGTCTGATTCACAGATTTTTTCCGACAGAGAAATCTCCCAATCATAAAAATAATAGTAATTGTCCTGGCCGAAGCTGCTTGTGTAAATGTTGACGTAGGGCTCCACTTCATAGGGATAGGAGATTCCATTGTTTGACCTGAAAAGTCTTGGACTTTGATGGCCAAAAGTCATTAAATTAAAATCTGCATCGGTGGTCATCCTTAGGTCGTTATCCACTGGTAAGTCCCAGTTGAGATGAACTCTAAACCCATTTTCAGCATCTGCGATGTGGACAGTGTCGCGAAGGATGACCTCACTTGATCTATTCAAAAGGGTGAAAACTCGTGGCCCCTCCAAATCAGTGTAAACCTTAACGGAATTGAGGTGTATGCCATGTGTGACGTTAAAAATCAAGGCTCCGTTAAGGTGGTTTGCATGGTAGTTGTTACTGCCGCTAAAGTTAGGTTTTCCAACTCGATAGTTTTCTCCTTCAAAGGTTGTGGTGTTAGAGACGTAAAATATATTATCGCCTTCATTAAGCATTACAGGCCAATCGAAACCTTCAAATGCGGGTATCTCATCCTCAATGTCCAAGTACCATCTGATGTGATCACCCTCAGCTGTCAGGGTTACTTCACTTTCTGTTTGTATTCCTTCCGTTGTGACTATAGGAAGTTCTGTAAGAAGTTTCTGAATATAAACTGAGTCAGAGACAAATTTACCACAACTGTTCGAAATTTCAGCGTAATACCAGCCTTCTTCGGTTGCTTCGATTGAGTACCCGACCTTGCCATTAGACCAGATGGGTTCTACAATAGCATCTGCCCCCAAAATGATTGAGGATCCACTACAGATTGTAGGTTCAAAAACAGTATGCAGAATTGGTGTAAAATCTGCATCCTCAATTACCGTGATTACCTCAGTTGGTGTTTCGCAACCGTTTTCATCAAACAGACGGGCAAAGTAAATTCCCTCAGCATTGGCTTCAATACTTTGAGATGTTTGTCCGGTATTCCATTGGTAAGCATATGCATCGGGCAAAGTTAGTGTAACAAAATCTTTGTCACAGAGTAGCAAATCACCCTCGTATTCAATATTTAGCGGTTTCTCTAAGCAGATGCCCTCAGTCGCCAGGTAAATATTTCTGGTATCAATATCGTAATAGCGATCTTCAATGCCTGAGGGCCATTTGATGATTAGGGAATCAGCGACTACATCACCAGCCATTCCAAAATGTAGTATGTTGGAAGATTGAATGCCGTAACTTTCTCCTGCTCTCGCTTCTCTTGTTTGCATGCCTAAATCACTATAAACCCTGACAATAGCTCCAATACCATCGCGATTTGATGCTGTGCCGTTTAATTTGATCCGCAACCAGTTGTTGTTGTTTCCAGGATTTAGCCATACGAGATCATCTTTTAAGTCTGACGGGGTGTTGTATCCACTTCCGTAGGAAGCATAAATATCTAAAAATCCATTGTTATTAAGGTCGCCAACAGAAAAAGAAGCTATAGGAACCTGATCGAAAGGGTTTGGCATTAAGTCAAATGTGCCATCACCCAAATTGCGATAAACGGTCATTCCATTTCCGGTAAACATTAAATCAAGAAAACCATCATTATCCAAATCAAGGAACTTAATTTGGATATGTCCCAAGTGATTACCTATGCCCACCTCTGATGTGGCATCAATATACAACCCTTCTCCATTATTTCTGTAAAATATTGAGGGTCTGTCGTGATTGATAAGAAAAAAATCATTGTATCCTATATTTCTGACATCAGCGAAATCAGCAGCCCAACTTTGTGCGCCGCTAGCAATACCCAATTCAGCAGCCGCTTCTATGAATTCACCATTTCCCATGTTTAGAAAAAGAGCATTGATCCTTCTTGGATCTTCGGGGTCGTTCACTATTCCTCTGCATTTGGATATGTAGAGATCCATCAAACCATTACCATTCACGTCAGCCCACACACTACCGTAATTTCCTGAATTGTCTGAAGGGGGTGTGGTAGCCATATCTATCCATTCATTTCTTGGGGTTAGATTACCGTTTCCATCATTACCCCATATTTTACTTTCTGCTAAATCATCACAAACAAACAAATCATTAAACCCGTCATTATTGATGTCAAAAAAGTTGGAAGCCTGAGCAAAAAAAGGTTGGATGCCATCGAGGGTTTCGATGGAGAATTCACCAAATGATGATTGCCTCAAATGAAGATTAGTACCGAAAGAGGTTGAACTTACAATATCCAATAATCCATCATTATTCAAATCTGCCGCTGCAATACTCCAGAAAAAATCATTATTCAAATTTACATTTGATAACACAGTCTTGAATTTTCCCTGAGTTTGCTGGAAGTCCACCTGAAGATTTCTAGCATTGTGCAACCTGAATACATCATCCAAAAGATTGCCATTCAAATCTGAAATACCTATGGGAGCACCGGACCTAAACCCATCTACATCTACCAAATCGGTAGTGGGATGGAACTGAATCTGAGCATTCGAATTGGGTAGCCAAATGATAGTAGATAAGAATAGGAGAAAAAAATAGTGCATGGTGTAGATTATGTTGATAATAATAATTCAATTCTAATCAGAATTAAACACATCTACAAAAATAATAAACTGAGGCAATTTTTTCGGGATTAGGCAAAAAAAAGAGACCGAATTTCTTCGGTCTCTTGTGGTACCACCTGGAATCGAACCAGGGACACCAGGATTTTCAGTCCTGTGCTCTACCAACTGAGCTATGGTACCTTATTGCTAAAGCGACGCAAAGATAGGGTTATTCATTTCTTTATTGCAAGTTTTTATCTAAAAATTTTGAAGGTAATTTGCTGTGTCGCTTGTAATGAATTGTTTTTCTATGAGTTAACTAAAAAGGGATTTTTCAGCCTCTCGGAATAGAGAAGATTTTTCCGACTATTCTTATATGTACATCCGTCACATTTCCCTCCACAATATGAAACTAAACGACGAACCCCTATATGGAGCTTTACTTAACCCCCACCTCACCAACACCACCTCTCCCCTCCGGATTTCCAACGTGCCGTCCTGTATGAATGGATAACAAAGGCATAGGCTCCCTCCGGAGAGTTTTCATCCCTAAAGGTGCCATTCCATTGACAATTTTCACCCCTTCATTCGTAAATGAGAGTTCCTCACTTGTCTTGAATATTAAGTGGGCGTGGTGAATGCTGCCCCTTCTAAAAATAATGAGGAAACATAGTATTAATACCATTCCAAACAACAATAAAAAACCGCATCGCCAAAACATGACAATGCGGTCCACAATCGTCCGCTCCTTGATTGTTGTTTTATGCTTAATGGACAAAAAGTAGGCTGAGAACGTTCAAAATGTGCATTATTATTAGCTTAGAGTCAAATCAAAGCTTATAAATTAAAAAAGCTTTTACTGGGGCAGTGGTAATTCCTTTTTTGAAACATTAAGGAATTAAGGTTCATGTGATTAATTTTAAAATTTTCATCAACTTTTTTTAATGAGGTAGCTTATCCCTCAATAAACCATATAGCCATGTGCCGAGTAGGGCACCGAGTATGGCGATGGATATTGCAAAGAACCCATAACCCAGATTTACAAATAGAGGTCCCGGGCATGCGCCTGTCAATGCCCATCCCAAACCAAAAAAAGTGCCTCCTATAATGTATCTGGGCCAGGTTTTATCCTTCGGGCTGAATACAATCGGGTTGCCTGAGAAGTCCCTCAATTTGTACTTTTTGATCAATGCTACACTGATGACTCCAAGTACCACCGCTGTTCCGATTATTCCATACATATGAAAATCCTGAAATCTGAACATTTCCTGAATACGAAACCAGCTAATTGCCTCGGATTTTGCCATGACAATTCCGAATGCTGTTCCCGCTATTATATATACTAATGCTTTCATGTTTTTTACTTTTTTGGGTTTTGCTTTTAACTAAAAATGATGGGTAATAACAAATGAGTCATGACCAAGCCTCCGATAAAGAAACCAATCACAGCAACCAATGATGGTAGTTGTAAATTACTCAATCCGCTAATGGCGTGGCCCGAAGTACAGCCCCCTGCATAACGCGCACCGAATCCAATGAGCAATCCACCGATTAATAGGACTAAAAATCCTCTTAGCGTAAATGCGCTTTCAGTTCCGTAAATCTCCATGGGCTGTAAACCTTCCGGAGCTGCTATGCCAATATTCTGTAGATCCTGAATAGTTGCCTCTGAAATTTGAACAGCTTCGCCAGTACTCAGGAATTGAAAACTAATGAATCCTCCGATTATTGAACCTACTAAAAATAGCAGATTCCAAGTCTGGGACTTCCAGTTAAAGTCAAAAAATTTGGCAGTTTTGCCTGCACCGCAAGCAGAACATATAGTCCTAAGATTGGAAGAAAAGCCAAATGATCTTCCCAAAAAAATTAAAAACAACATGATTAAGACTATTAGTATGCCCGATATATGCCAGGGCCAAGGCTGTAGTATCCACTCCATAATATTTTCTCTCGTTTTATTTTATTTTATGTGATAAGTAATGATTGGTTTGTACAAATTGTTGATTAATTTTTCAGCTACTGAAGACTTTAACAGTCTTCCTAGACCTCTTCTGCCTTCAGTTCCAATTATAATCATGTCCATGTCATTCATTTGATTGAAATGAGTGACTCCACTGGAAACGTCTCTATCGGCATGAATGTGTCGGACAGTTTTATATAAACCATTAGCTTGTGCAAAATTATCCATCTTTTCGTGAATCTTCTCTGCATCCATTTCTATGGTGGAAACGTAAAGCAAATGAATAGTTGCTCCAAATCCCTTTTCCAGTAATTTTAGAATGGGTAAGTCCATCGCACCCTTGTTCATGAAATCGTGTACAACTAGAATGTCTTTTATTTCCAGGTCTGAGCGGTCACACATCAAAGACAATACAGGAACATTACTTTGTCGGGCGATGTGCTGAGTCTCGGTGCCGCTAAGCCAACTTCCCAGCCCGGTAGCACCTTTAGTTCCCATAATGATCATGTCAAATTGGTTGCTTTCGGCATACTCCACAAGGGTTTTGGTTCTAGGACCAAAAAGTATTTGGAAAGTATCTTCAGGTCTTTTGCTTTTGAGCTCATCCACTTTGTTTTGTGCATTTAGTAAATGAGCCGCAAGTGCTTTGGAATCTTCACCTTCAGCTGCATGAGGTATTCCTTTGGAATCCAGTTCCGGCTCACTCCAGTCAACTACATGAAGAAAATGAACTTCAACATCTTCCAATGCTTTCAATTTGTCTGCCATAATGGTAGCAAAGTCCGAAAGCCGGCTGAAATCTGTGGGGATTAAAATTCGCATAATTTCTGTATTTTTGGGTTAAATTATCAAGAGTTACTTGTCTCTAATGGACCATTCCAGCTCATGATGCCACGATCTAAATTAAAGACATTTTTGAAGCCTTTCTGACTCATAAGGCGGGCTGCAACTGCACTTCTTGCGCCACTCCGACAATAAAGAAAGTAATTTTCTTCTTTTTTCAGTTCTTGAATCTTCTTTTGAAAGTCAAAGGCAGATAAGTCCAAATTTACAGCGCCTTTGATATGACCTTTTCTAAATTCTGCCGGTGTCCTCACATCTATGATTTGAACTCCTTTTTTGCTTATCTTTTCTTTAAATTCTTTTGAGGAGAGATCCTCGAATAGCTTTTTTGTTTTGAATAAACCTAACATTTTCTTGATTTTAGTTGGAGTTTCCCGTCCTCCATGGAGAACGGGAAATCCGATTTAATAATTATACCAATGTGCTTGGACAAACATAATCTGATACCGGTACTGAAGTTTCTTTAATCTTGTTAAAACCTCCTTGTACATCGATCAGGTTATGGAATCCTCTTGCCTGTAGTATGGATACTGCTGTCATTGATCTGTATCCTCCGGCGCAGTGTACATATGTTTTTTCATTATTGGAGAAAGCTGACATCTCTGAATTTAGAAAATCAAGAGGGATGTTGACAGCTCCTTTTACATGCTCCGATTGATGCTCAGATGGTTTTCTTACATCCACAACTCTTGCATTGTTATTGGCAACCGCTATTGCAAAATCTTCAGCTGTTATAGAATTAACTGTACTGAAATCTTTTCCTGAGTTTTTCCAACTGTCAAACCCACCATCTAGATAGCCTATTGACTTGTCATATCCTACTCTTGCCAACCTCGTTACTGCCTCCTCTTCTCTACCTTTTTCTGTAACCAGAAGAATCGGCTGATGCATATCTGTTATCAAGGCACCAACCCATGGGGCAAAGTCACCATCCAAACCGATATTGATTGAATTAGGTACATGACCTTCGGCGAACGTTCCGGCTTTTCTTGTATCCAATATCAAAGCATTCCACTCATTGGCAGCAGCTTCAAAATTTTCAGGATTCAATGACTGTAATCCAGTTTCCAATGCCACCTCAAAGCTATCGTATCCCATTTTATTCATTCTTACATTTTCAGGGAAGTATTGAGGAGGTGTCATAAGACCATCAGTTACTTCTTTAATAAATTCTTCGCGAGTCATGTCTTCTCTAAGTGCATAGTTGGTTCTCTTTTGATTACCAATAGTATCCCATGTCTCATCAGATAGATTTTTACCACATGCCGATCCGGCTCCGTGACCAGGATAAACGATTACATCATCAGCCAGAGGCATGATCTTGTTTCTCAGTGAATCGTAAAGATGACTTGCAAGATCTTCCATAGTTAGGTCGGTCTTTACCGCTAGGTCAGGTCTTCCTACATCACCGATAAATAATGTGTCACCTGAGAAAATAGCGTAGTCTTTACCTTCTTCATCCCTCAACAAAAAGGTAGTTGATTCCATTGTGTGACCAGGGGTGTGTAATACAACAATGGTAGCATCTCCCACTTTAAGTTCTTCATTGTCCTTAGCGATATGAGCATCAAATTCAGGAGCAGCAGTTGGTCCAAAAACAATGGGCGCTCCCGTTGCTCTCGCCAGGTCAATGTGTCCTGATACAAAGTCAGCGTGAAAATGTGTCTCCAGAATATATTTGATTTTTGCCCCATCAGCTTTTGCTTTATCTACATAAGGCTTGTAATCTCTTAATGGATCAATAATTACAGCTTCTCCTTTGCTTTCGATGTAATACGCACCATGTGCAAGACAACCGGTATAAATTTGCTCTACTTTCATTTTTTTTGTTTTTATGTTGATTAATTAATTTGATAACACAAAGATGCGACTCCTCAATCTATCAATTTGTGACGATTATCACATAGGGTGAAAATTTATGTCAGTTTTGTTAGATCGAATCACATGCACCCAAAAATTATTAATTGTTTTTTGTAGTAATTTGTAAAAGAAAGGGGCGGAGTGAATTTCTTAATAAATCCATAATTCTAAAGGAAACACTCGTCAATTTAGAAAGCCGACTGAGACTAGAATTATTATAGAGTATGTTCAGAAGCCATCACAAAAAGCCTTTAGTCAATCGGTTGGGAAGATGACAGGACTGTAGAATATTGCATGAGCTGATAAAGAGGAATTCCGAAGGGGTGATATTATTTAAAACATTGGTTAAAGTAATGCTTTGTTCCCAGCACACTGTTCAAATTACAGCTTAAATTAGGGTGGTAAAATGATAACTCAGTAAAAAATACTACGCTGAAAATATACCTACATATTCTTTTCCTCCCTCTCTGAGAGAAGCCCTATACATACCTTCAGAATTAAAGGGCATAGAAATATTTCCTAAGTAATCAATAGCTATCAGTCCTCCTTCTCCTTCCACTTGTTTTAGACTTTCAAAGATAGCAGCCTCTGTAGCATTGAAAAGGTTCATTTTTCCAAAAGTCATTCTGGCGCCTACTTCATAGGCCAAGCAAGTCCGGATGAAGGCTTCTCCATTTCCGGTGCAGGATACTGCGCAGTTGAGGTTGTCAGCCCATGTGCCTGCGCCAATGATAGGACTGTCGCCAACTCTTCCGTATTTTTTATTGGTTAATCCACCGGTAGAAGTAGCCGCTGCAAGATTTCCGTTTTGATCAAGTGCAACAGCACCTACCGTACCAAATTTTTTGTCGTCGCTGTGGTCGAGTAGAGTAGTACCCTCCTTTAAAGCCAGTTTCAATTGACTTAATCGATATTCGGTTTTGAAGTAGTCCTCCTCAACCAATTTAAATCCAAAGTCTTTAGCAAATCGCTTCGCACCTTTTGCAGATAAAAGAATGTGATCAGAAGATGTTATTATTTTTCTGGCGACAGCTATGGGATTGGCGATATTTCGAAGACCGCAGACGGCACCTGCCGATTTGTCTCTGCCATCCATGATGGAGGCATCTAGTTCAAACTCTGCATCGTGGGTAAGGACAGCTCCTTTCCCTGCATTAAATAGTGGGTTGTCTTCAAGAATGATGACTGTTTCAGTCACAGCATCCAATGCAAGTCCTCCTTTACTTAGAATCTCAGCTCCTTTTTTCAAAGCCACTGATAAGCTATCACGGTATTCTTTCTCCTGGTCTATGCTCATTTTTGAGCGCAATATGGTTCCTGCGCCACCATGTAAAGCGATACTAAATTTTTTTTTCATATTTTGTTGTCGTAGCTTTGATAAACTAAACTTTAATTGATTTTTTGGATTTGTAATCCGTTGTGACAAATATCGATGAATTTACGCTAATGAAGATTAAGATGGCAAAAAATTATTTCCGTCTCGTGATTGTACTTTTGCTGTTTGTGTTTGTCTGCTGCAACAATGAGCCACACCCTGCATATTTGATTATATCAAACCAGGAGGAATTTAAAAAAGTGTTTTTCAGTGAGACTGGTGATACCTTGCTTTCCGCAGATCTAGATGCAGATTCTGTTTTTTCAGGTAGGTATCTCTTGTGGTTGAATGATTCCGACAAGAGGGTTGAAGCTATTATAGACAGTAATCAACTCAATGGAGATTATTTTGTAAGGTCAAAAGGTGGTGATGTTTTAAAAGAAGGCAGCTTTATAAATGGTGAAAAACACCTGAGGTGGCGATTTTTTGAAGAAGCAGACGATTCGGTAAGACTGAAAAATGAGAAAAACTTTTTTTTGGGTCAGCCCTTTGGCTTGCGAATTGACTATAAAAGAGATATTGAACAATTTGATTTTTTCTTAATCAACGGAGGGGAAAAAATGGGTTGGGGTAGCTTTATTGATAATCGTTACTCTGTAAAGGGTGGAAGTTTAAACTTTTATGAATATGTTCAGATTGGCAATTCCTCTAGGAATCCGGATCTAGTTCTTTTTGTTGCTGATATTCCAGGGCTTGAAGTTGAAATCAGTATTCTGGACAAGGATCAAGATGAGATCAAAATGCGTCAATTGAGTCCAGATGGCTGGATGAATGGCATGTGGTATTTTGAAGGTTGGAGTATAAAAGCAATGACCTCGCTGACCGTAAAAACAATAGACGTAAAGCTCTTAGATGGTTTGCAGAGAGATGTTTACAGAGATTTTATTATCCTACCTGTTGTTTTTTAGCAGGAAACATTGAGGCTGGGATAAATGAAAAAGAAAAATATTTAAAAAAAATAAATTTGATTGTCTGACTTTTTTTATCTTTAACGAAGATTTTATGAGAAAAACCCACTTGGAACTTTTTTAGGTCATATGAGGTAAGAATATTTCATAGTATTTAGAACATCATGGGGATTCAGCTTAGATTAAAAATATTTAAAAATATAGATGGAACCAGAAGTTAGTGATATTAAACAGGCCCTGCAGGATTTCTTTGGATTTAAACAATTCAAAGGCTTACAAGAGCCTATAATTAGAAGTGTACTAGATGGTCATGATACCTTTGTTATTATGCCGACTGGGGGGGGTAAGTCAATGTGTTATCAACTTCCGGCGCTCATGCTTCCGGGTACTGCCTTAGTAATTTCCCCTCTTATTGCATTGATGAAGAATCAAGTGGATTCTATTAGGGGATATAGTGATGAGGACAATGTAGCTCATTTTTTAAATAGTTCTCTTAATAGGACACAAGCCCGACAGGTAAAGGAAGATGTAAAGAGCAGGAAAACAAAGATGTTATTTGTAGCACCCGAAACATTAACCAAAGAGGAGAATGTTGAATTCCTAAGTGGAATAGACGTTTCATTTGTAGCTATTGATGAGGCGCATTGTATATCTGAGTGGGGACATGATTTTAGGCCTGAATACAGGAAGATTCGAGAGATCATTGATGTCATCAATAAGGATATTCCATTAATAGCCTTAACAGCTACAGCTACTCCTAAGGTTCGGACTGATATTATAAAAAATCTAAAAATGGATGAAGTGCAGGAGTTTGTCTCTTCATTCAATAGGGACAATTTGTATTATGAGGTCAAACCCAAAGTAGATAAATCCACAGCACTTAAAGATATTGTTCAGTACATCAAAACCAAAAAGGGCAAATCTGGAATTATTTATGTTCAGAGTAGAAAGGCAACTGAAGAGGTTGCCAAATTTCTAAAAGTGAACGATATCAAAGCTGCTCCATATCATGCAGGTATGGATCCAAAGAGTAGAAGTAAAGTTCAGGATGATTTTCTAATGGAAGAGATCGATGTGATTTGTGCGACGATAGCGTTTGGTATGGGAATCGATAAACCGGATGTACGCTTTGTAATTCATTTTGATATCCCCAAAAGTATTGAGAACTATTATCAGGAAACGGGTCGAGCAGGTCGGGACGGACTCGATGGGGATTGTGTAGCATACTACAGTTTTAAAGATATTAGAAAACTGGAAAAATTCCTTAGAGATAAGACTGTAGCTGAGAGGGAAATGGGAGCCCATCTTTTAGAAGAAATGATTTGCTATGCTGAAACTTCAGGCTGCCGTCGTAAATTTTTATTGCACTATTTTGGTGAAAATTTTGATGAGTCCAATTGTTTGGACATGTGTGATAATTGCCGCCATCCAAAGGAAAAATTAGAAGTATCCGAAGAAATGGCATTGGGGATTGAGGCGGTGCAAATTCTTGGTGGCAATTACGGTGAAAGAGAAGTGGTCGGATTCCTACTTGGGAAAAATAACAAGTTTAACAGAGATTATAAATTCGATACGCTCGAAGGATTTGGTGATGGTAAAGATAAGGATGAGAGTTTTTGGAATACGATTCTCCGTCAGGCGGTACTTAGTGGTTTCCTTTTTAAGGATATAGAAGAGTACGGGGTGTTAAAAATAACTCAGAAAGGTCGGGAATTCCTTGAGCAACCCTATGAGATAGAAGTTAGTATTATAAGAGATTATGACGACACCACTTCTTCTAGTAATGAGCGGGCTGCTGCTGGTGGTTCATCAGCTTTGGATGAGACGCTTTTAAAAATGTTACAATCTCTAAGAAAAAAAGTAGCCAAGCAGCACAACTTACCTCCTTTTGTGATTTTTCAGGATCCTTCCCTGGAGGATATGGCTCTACAGTATCCCCTTAAGATTGAGGACATGGGTAAAATATCCGGCGTAAGTCAGGGTAAAGCCATGAAGTATGCGAAACCATTCCTTGAATTGATCCGGGACTATGTTGAAGAAAATGAAATAGAAAGACCGGATGATATCTTAATCAAACAGGTAGCTGAAAAATCTGTAACTAAAATAGCTATCATTAAGTCGATTGACAGGAAAATACCTCTCGATGATATCGCTTTCTCTACAAATATGACACTGGAGGACCTCATTACTGAAATTGAGATGATCGTCGCATCAGGGACTAAAGTCAATATTGACTACTACATTGAAGATGCTGTTGACGATTACTCAAAGGAAGATATCCACGATTATTTTATGACAGCGGAGACAGATTGTCCTGTTACAGCTTATCACGAGCTGAAAGAGGACGATATTACCATTGAAGAAATCAGGTTGATGCGCATAAAGTTTTTGTCAGATTTAGCCAACTAAACATAGTTCACCTTTGAGAATTGTAATTATTAATGGTCCAAACCTAAATCTCCTCGGAAAGAGGGAACCGGAAATTTATGGGAACCAATCTTTTCAGTCTTATTTAAAGGTGTTGGAAAGAAGATTTCCCCATATTGAAGTCCTTTATTATCAAACTAATCACGAAGGTAGGATAATCGATTTGTTACATGAGTTTGGCTTTAACAAGAATTGTGGAATAGTGTTGAATCCCGGTGCTTACACTCATACTTCCATTGCCATTTCAGACGCTATTCGTTCTATATCTACTCCTGTGGTTGAGGTACATCTTACTGAGCCTGCCAAACGGGAAGCCTACAGAACTATAAATTATATTACTCCTCACTGTATTCACTCCATTCAGGGAAAAGGGCTTCAGGGATATGCAGATGCTTTGCAGTTTTATTCGAAGAATAGTCAATAAGATCTACTGTTAAGTTTTTAGCTTTTTGTAGCATTTTCAACTAAGGTTTTGATGAATTTCTTACTTAGGAAAATAGCAGATTGGTCGATAGTGTTGAAATCTTTTATTTCTTTATCCAGATAGATGTACAGCAGTTGTATCTGCTTGTTGTCATCTTTGAAAAAATTAGTATTGAGTGGAATGTTACTAAGTGAGTTTCTTGCTGCAGCTCTTATTCTCCTTTTGAGTAAGTTTCGGTCGCAGGCTTTTCGAATTTTCCTGGCAGAAACAATAGGGGTAAAAAGGATATCGGGATGTGAAGGGTGCCTTTTTTGGGCTATAGTATATTTAATCAACAAAGGATGACGCAGGGCTGAATCCCCTGAAGTCAACAGAAACTGGATAGCCTTTGTGTGTTTTAAAGATGCTATATATAAGTTTGACTTTGAACACATAATGAATAAATAAACAAAACCTTTTCTGCAGACATGCCACAGAAAAGGTTGTATTCCTTTAAGTCAGAAAAAGATTACTTGCGATGGCGCTCATCAGAAACTGTGAGCTTGTGCCTTCCTTTAGCTCTCCTTCTAGATAAGACTTTTCTGCCATTCTTGGTACTCATTCTGGAGCGAAATCCATGCTTGTTAGCTCTTTTCCTTCTGGATGGTTGATAAGTACGTTTCATTTTATCTAATTTTTTTCAGCGAAATTGATTGCTGATGATTTTTTTTTATTTAATCAGAACCCAAATTTAAATCGGGCTGCAAAGATACGATATTTTATATATTTTTCAATCCCAATGACAGAGTTTTTTGAAAAACTCTAAGTTTATTGGGATTGAAAAATTTTTCAGGTGCTTGATAGGTCCATCTGAGGGATGGATCTCTCAAGAAAATCTGATGATTTTATCCGTTCATAGATGAGAGAAATTCGTGATTATTCCTCGTCCCTTTCATTTGAGCTTTTACAAAATTAATGGCTTCATCCGGCTTCATGTCATCCAGGTAGTTTCTGAGAAGGATAATCCTTTGTAGAGTATTTTGATCAAGTAATAAATCCTCTCTTCTGGTACTTGATTTGGTTAGGTCAATTGCAGGATACAAGCGCTTGTTGGCAAGACCACGGTCTAATTGCAACTCCATATTTCCTGTTCCTTTAAATTCCTCAAAAATAACTCCATCCATTTTTGATCCGGTATCAATCAAAGCTGTTGCAAGAATAGTCAAAGATCCACCACCTTCAATATTCCTTGCTGCACCAAAGAATTTTTTAGGTTTATGTAGAGCGTTGGCTTCAACCCCACCTGATAGGACTTTTCCACTTGCGGGAGCTACTGTATTATAAGCCCTTGCCAACCTAGTAATGGAATCTAGAAGAATAATGACATCGTGCCCACACTCGACCAAACGCTTTGATTTCTCAAGTACGATATTAGCTACCCTAACATGGTTTTCTGCAGGTTCATCAAAAGTTGAGGCAACAACCTCTGCATCGACACTTCTCTGCATGTCTGTAACCTCCTCTGGCCTTTCATCAATAAGGAGTACGATCATGTAACATTCCTGATGATTCTTTGCAATGGCATTAGCAAGGTCTTTTAACAAAAAGGTTTTTCCTGTTTTGGGTTGCGCAACGATAAGTCCTCTTTGACCTTTTCCTATTGGAGTAATTAAATCAATCATTCTTACACCATAATCTTTGCCGTCTTCTCTGCTGGATAGCTTAAACTTTTCGTCTGGGAAGAGTGGAGTGAGATAATCAAATGGCACCCTGTCTCTTATTTGATCAGGTCTTAAACCATTAATTAAATTTACACGCAATAAGGCAAAGTATTTTTCTCCGTCCTTAGGTGGGCGTATAGGCCCCGTAATGGTATCTCCCGTTTTTAGTCCAAATAATTTTATTTGGGAAGGTGAGACATAGATGTCATCAGGAGAAGATAAATAATTAAAATCTGCTGACCTTAAAAAACCATAACCGTCTGCCATCATTTCCAGTACGCCTTCGCCATCGATTATTCCATCGAGATCTACAATGGGTTTTGGCTTTTGTTTTTGTCTTTGTTGTGGAGCAGGCTGATTTTGTCTCTTACTTCTGTTTTGCTGCTTTTCATCTCCTCTGTTATCAGTATTTTTCTGTTCATGTTTGTTTTGATCAGACTGTTTACTTTGATCAGACTGTTTACTTTGATCTTTGCGGTGTGGTTTTTGTGAGCTGTCTTTTTTACCATGAGGTTGTTTAGGAGAAGGTTTTTCTTTCTTTTCTGGACTTCTTTGTTTCTCAGCTCCCTTCTGCTTATCGTTTGTTTTTACATCCGTATTTCCCTTATTCTCCTGACCACTTGCTGAATCTTGCTTCCTGTCTTGATCCTTATTTTGGGGTTTTCTTCCTCTGCGTCCTTTGTTTTGATCATCCTGATCCTCAGCTTTTTGAGGAGGCTTATTGCTTCTTTGATTACCTCTGTGCTGAGGTCTAGATTCAGGTCTTGTTTCAGATCTGTTAGCAGAACGAGGATCTTCTTTTAAATTCTCCTTTTCAATGACAGCTTGTTCATCTAAAATCTTATAAATGAGGTCCTGCTTGTTTAACCTAGAAAATCTCTTCAGATCCAATTCTTCTGCTATTTGTCTCAATTCTGAAACAAGTTTATTGTTTAATGTGGCTATATCATACATCGTATAGTGTAATTTTTTGGTAAGTTTGTAAGTTAATTTTTTTCCTTCAAGGATTATGCTATCAAAGAGGCTTTCTTGAAAATTTCATTAGTGGGAAAATATACTCGGTTTGAGTAATCCTTTGGGGAACGCTGCAAAGATATGAATAATTTTTAATCTAAAACTTTTTTTTGCTTTTTTTTACCAATATCCTTCAGAGTGTGAATGGAACATATTCACCTTTCAAACGTCAGTAGTGTTTTTTTAATTTTCCATTTTGAAGGAATAATGATTATTTTTAAGTGATTTAAAAAAAAACTTTTGATTGAAAGCAATTATCTTTGCCGTTAAATTAAAGATTTAAGTGATATGTTAGAAATAAAGCTGATTCGGGAGGAAAAAGACAGGGTAATTGCAGGCTTAACAAAGCGTAATCTAAGTGAAGAAATATTGGGATATATCGATCGGGTGGTAGTACTTGATGATGAGAGAAAAAATATTCAAAGGGAGTCCGATGAGCTTTTGGCATCATCTAAAGTCTACGCCAAGCAAATTGGAGGGTTAATTCAAAAGGGTAATAGTGGCGATCTGGAAGCAGCCAAAAAAGCAGAAGCGCTTAAAAATGAGGTAGCAGGTATTAAAGAGCGGATATCTGAGCTTGACAGTCGGTCCAAGAATGTTGTTCAGGAGATGAATGACTTGTTATATGAAATCCCAAATATCCCTGCGCATGTTGTCCCCAAAGGAAAATTGCCCGAAGACAATGAAGTGGTTAAACTAAATGCTGATACTTCTGAAAATGCAAAAGCTGGAGGTTTGCCTCACTGGGAATTGGGTGAAAAATATAGACTTTTTGATTTTACATTGGGCACAAAACTAACTGGTTCAGGGTTTCCTGTTTTTATGGGAAAAGGTGCTGCTCTGGAACGTGCACTGATTACCTTTTTTATAAATGAAGCAGTTAAGGCAGGCTATGAGGAAGTAATACCTCCTTTGTTAGTCAATGAAGATACAGCAAGAGGTACCGGGCAGCTTCCGGATAAAGAAGGTCAAATGTATCACGCCACCAAAGACAATTTTTATTTGATACCCACGGCAGAAGTCCCTGTGACCAATATTTTTCGCGATGAAATTCTGGATGGAAGCAGTCTGCCAATAAAGAAGGTAGCCTATACCCCCTGTTTCAGAAGAGAGGCAGGATCCTATGGATCGGATGTAAAAGGGCTCAATCGCGTTCATCAATTTGATAAAGTGGAAATCGTTCAGTTTAGCCATCCGGATAAATCTTACGATCAACTTCAAGAGATGTTGGATCATGTTGAGTCCCTTCTTATTAAATTGGGATTGCCATATCGAATATTGAGATTATGTGGGGGAGACATGGGCTTTACATCAGCTTTGACTTATGACTTTGAGGTGTATTCAATTGCGCAGAAAAAATGGCTAGAGGTGAGTAGTGTTTCTAACTTTGAGACTTACCAGTCCAATCGTATGAAAATTCGCTTCCGATCAGGGACTGAAAAACCGACCTTGGTTCATACGCTGAATGGTAGTGCATTGGCTCTTCCAAGAATCGTTGCAGGAATTTTAGAGTACTACCAAACAAATGAGGGAATAAAAATTCCTGAGGTGTTGCAGCCATACACGGGTTTTGATCTAATAGAGAAGTAAGATATGGATGGGTAAGCATGAAATTCAATGTCCCGGGAACTTTTTCTAAAGGTGAATAATTAAAAATAAAAAAAATGTTATGTCCGCAGATTATATGATATACATGGTTTTAGCAGGTGTTCTGTCTTTGATAGGATATGCAATCCAATCAAGACTTAAGACCGTTTTTACTCACTATGGTCGAGTCGGGCTTCGCAACGGGATGACAGGAGCAGAAGTAGCCATGCAGATGTTGCGACATTACAATATCCACGACGTTAAAGTGGTAGCTGGTCGCGGCTATTTGACAGATCATTATAATCCAACCACCAAAACTGTCAGTCTAAGTGAAGCGGTTTATAATCAAAGAAGTATCTCGGCTGCAGCGGTTGCAGCTCATGAAGTTGGTCATGCCGTTCAGCATGCGACCTCCTATTCTATGTTGCAGATGCGCTCTAAATTAGTGCCTATAGTTAATATTGCTGCGGGGATGCAGCAGTATTTATTGATGGCAGCATTGGTTATGGCAGGGAGTTTTCCGCAATTATTGCTTATAACAGTTTTGTCCTTTGTAGCCACCACTTTATTTAGTTTGGTTACCTTACCTGTGGAATTTGATGCATCCAAAAGAGCATTGGCATTTCTTGAAAGATCTGGAATAACGACCCCTGACGAATATCCAGGAGCTAAAAAAGCTTTGTGGTGGGCTGCTATGACTTATGTAGCTGCTGCATTGTCTAGTTTAGTAATATTGGTTTTCCTTCTTTTGAGATATATGCAAAGTAGATAATTTTTTTATCTTTGACCCAAAATTATAGAGATTATGGAAGGCAATCTTGAAGACAATATCCTACTTGGACAAACTGAAATGGGAGATGCAATTGAACATCTTCAAAAAGAATTGTTAAAAGTCAGAACGGGCAAAGCTGCTCCTTCAATGGTTTCTGGTTTGACTGTAGACTACTACGGTTCGCCCACACCATTACATCAGGTAGCAAACGTAAGTGCTTCTGACTCAAAAACTTTGACAATACAACCATGGGAAAAAAGTATGCTTGGACCCATTGAAAAAGCAATCTTTGAAGCCAATCTGGGCTTAACTCCTATGAACGATGGAGAAGTGGTTCGCATTAGTATTCCTCCACTCACTGAGGAGCGAAGAAAAGTATTGGTGAAAAACGTAAAATCTCTAGGGGAAGATGCAAAAATATCACTGAGGAATACTCGACAGAAATTGATGGAGATGGTGAAAAAGGAAGTCAAAGAAGGCTACCCTGAAGATGCGGGAAAAAGAAAAGAGGACGAAATTCAAAAAATGGTAAATAGCTTTGGAGTAAAGGTTGACCAAATTGTCGAGTTAAAAGAAAAAGACATCATGACTATTTAAAATGGTAGCCTCCACCTGTTTTTTTTATTAAAAAACTATCATACCAATTCATTTTACGCTATACTCATGTGCTGTGGCATCTTGATGATTTATACCTATTGGCGGACAAAAATTAACTCATTATTGGTACGTATTAGGATATTGTTTCCCTGTATTCTCATTTGAAGGATGTTGATTCCAGGAAAATTTTCAGACCAATCAATTGTTGTGAAACGCTCTTCAGACAAGCGGTAATAAGCTATTCCTTTATCACGGTGATTGAGAATTAAAGTATTGGCATTAATTACCGAAAAGTCCACAATTCCTCTAATACTTATTTTTTGGAAGGGATTCCCTAGGTTGTCAAAAACGAAAATTCCTTTGTTCTCATCGAGTAGAAAAACTTTATTGTACCGCTCTCGAATTAAGTGGGGTTGAAGGCTTTCCCCCCAAAGCCCGATGGTGTTTTCACTGATGGAGCGAACATTTCCGGATCCGTCCATTTTTTTTAGCATATTATCAAATTCATCGAATATCCAGACCTGATTGTCATTGCTAACACCCACAGTTGATACTTCAGGAATATTGAATTGATTGAGTTCGATTCGCGATAATTCCGTCATGTTCCGATCCAAAAAAACTATGGTTTGCTGTTGTGGATAGAATACAAGTAGTTTATGAGGGTTAGCGACATCAATTTGCTGAACTCTGCCCAATTTGTTGTTTTGATAAAAATTCAGCTTTTCTCCATTTTGCTGAAATTTGACAATTCGTTGGTTTCGGTCTACGGCATAGATGTTATTTTGAATATCTAAACTGATCAGATTTGCACTGATCGGAATTTTGGTAGTGTCTGTCAACTGATATGCATACAAAAAGCAAGGTAAAAAAAGACAGAAAATAAAATTACTGAAAAGAATGCTCTTCATTGGTCTTGTTTAGTCATATCAAAACGCAGACTTTACAAGCATTATTCAATAAAACCCAAATTTATTTAACTAAGGTGTTGTTTCCCTGTCACAAATTTGGTCATCTGCATCTTCTCTGACAATGACTTTCTGACTGAGTTTACTTGTTCGATTTGTATAGATAATCCCTTAAAGCCATAGTCATTGATGGACATTCCTTGGTTGGCGCTTTGATATTGATGGTTAAGCCCTTGTCAAGAACTGCTTTTTCAGTGCTTTTTCCAAAAACAGCTATCCTAGTTTCATTTTGCTGGAAATCCGGGAAGTTTTCATATAGCGAGGCTATTCCTAATGGGCTGAAAAATACAAGAACATCATAAGTAATGTCAGATAAATCGGACAAATCACTACTAACAGTCCTGTACATCATGGCCTCTTGAAAGTCAAAATTATTTTCTTTAAGGTATTTCACAACCGGTAAACTACCCAAATTGCTGCAGGGTAAAATAAACTTATGACCATCTTTGTACTTCATCAAACTGTTAGATAGATCTTGGATAAACCTTTGACCATAAAACACCTTTCTCTTTCTGTACAAGATAAATTTCTGGAGGTAATTTGCTATGGCTTCTGTTAGACAAAAATACCTTGTCTCCATAGACATTTTAATCCTCATTTCATCACACATTCTAAAGAAGTGTTCTATACTGTTGAGACTAGTGAAAATGACACAATTGAATTCATCGGGGCGAATTCTAGTTTTACGGAATTCTTTTTCAGTTACTTCTTCAACGTGAATAAACGGCCTCCAATCAATTTTTACTTTGAATTTCTCCTCAAGTTCAAAATAGGGTGAACGAGAAGGTTCAGGTTGTGAAACAAGGATAGATTTTATCTTTTTGTAGGATTCCTTGGTTTTAGCATTTGCTACCATGAAAAATCAGTTTTTAATACCAGGAATTATATGATACTTGTAAAAAACTTCCCCAAAACTAATATCGGGGCGATTTCGACGGTGCAAAGATAGATAAAAAAATGAAATTGATGGTCAATTAAAAATTTACTTCCAATAAATAACCCTCTTAGTTGACGGGTGATATAGAATAGTATAACTAATACTAAGGATATGTAAATTG
Source organism: Saprospirales bacterium (assembly GCA_007693915.1). Lineage (GTDB taxonomy): Bacteria > Bacteroidota > Bacteroidia > Chitinophagales > Saprospiraceae > PWJY01. Next base: position 20,780 of record RECS01000127.1, read on the forward strand.
CTGTATTTGAGATTATATCCGGTGCAAATGCAGCAAATGCATTCAAGGGAAAAATTAATAGGCCTACAAAAATATTAAAAATAATTATTGTAAAATAAAATCGATTAATCTCTTTTTCCGCTTTTGCAAACAGATTTAAGTAGGTCATAAAAACATGTCTGACTAAGTAAATACCCCCAATGAAGACAATACATTGCCAGAGTTTTATTTCTTTATCTATATAAATCAGATCGTGTAAAACGAAATATGCCAATAATCCAAGATTGATAATAAAAAATGAATGGAGGAAAAAGAGCTGTAAAGAGGTGCCGCTCTTTTGTTCTCTCATAAAAAAACTTAAAAAATTGTCATTGATTAACGAGCGATAAAGTTTGTTCAGAACAGACCTGTCGGCGGCAATAATTAAGGCTAAGAAAACTGTACAAAGCAGGAAAATAAACATTAACATTTGCCCACTTTCATCCTTATCCCGTATATGGGGAGCAATATCTTTTTGGTGCGCTAATCCTTCTTCCTCATTGACTTTGTCCTCGTCTTCCGATGGTTCTATTGTTTTTTCTAACTTTTCTTTTTCAGCTTCCGGTTTTTCTTCTACTGTCTCATTGTAGTCAACTGTGTCTATGCCAACAGTCAACTCCATTTCGTCAATTGTTAAGCTTTCTTGCGTTTGAAAGGTGTCTATGAACTCTTTAGTTCTTTCAGTTGGTGATATTAAACGATGTTTTAGGTCAAATGGGTTTTGACTCCCCAAACACAGAGGCAGTAGTAAAAACAAAAGAATGAATGCGTATCTAAAGGTCATTAGTTAAATCAATGCTCAATTATATTACAAAAATGCGAATATATTGCGATATCAACATGAAAATTGCGAAAACTTTTTTTTGATCTGCTTTACATCCTGAATTCTCTGCCTTAAAAAAGACAAATATAATGGTCAATAATTTCTGATATTATGTACTTTCTATGATGAGCCCGTTCTTTGATTTGTATTGCTCTAGCTTTGTTTTTTCTCCGTCAAAAACGGCGTAGGTGAAATGGTTGAGCCAATCACCAACATTGATGTAGCTTGATTTTTTATTACTCAATTGATGAATAATTGGAAGGTGTCTGTGACCAAAGATAAAATAATGAATGTCCTCGTCCTGTTTCAATTGTTCCTCGCTGTATTGAATCAACCACTCCTTTTCAGGACCGAGAAAATCCTCGCGTACAGATTTTTTTCTACTTTTTGCTGACCAGTAATTAGCCATTTTTATACCTATATTGGGGTGTAGACCTGCAAAAAGCCATTGTGCCAATGGATTTGTAAACAATTTTTTCAATCTTTTGTAACCGTAATCCCCCGGACCTAAACCGTCACCATGTCCCAGCATAAATTTTTTTCCGTTCCATTCTCTGATGATAGGGGAATGGTAAACGGGTATCCCCATTTCCTTCTGAAAGTATCCAAACATCCAAAGGTCGTGATTGCCGGTAAAAATATGTATGGGAATTCCGGAGTCAGCTATTTCTGCAAGTTTACCCAAAAAACGACTATGCCCTTTTGGAATTACGCTCTTATATTCAAACCAAAAGTCAAAAAGATCTCCTAGTAGAAAAATTTCTTTTGCATCTTTCGCTATGATATCTAACCAGGCGCAGACTGTCTTTTCTCTCTCTAAGGCAGAAAAATGAGATGTTTTGATTCCCAAATGAAAATCAGCAGCAAAATAGATTTTTTTATTCATTCAAAATCAACTTACCCCACTTTTTCCATTACAGTACCACAAGCATCACATGTCCTTAGTTCCTCGCTTTCCATAAAATGGTTCATGATGGGAGGTAATTCATTGACGATATCTTTCATGGCAAAGGTAGCTTCGTGTAGCTGATTGCCGCAATTTTCACAGAACCACAGCAGCTTATCTACTTCACCGGCTCTTCTATGTCTTTCTATAACAAGACCGACACTGTTAGCCGGACGCTGGGGTGAATGAGGAATTCGCGGGGGTAACAAGAACATTTCTCCTTCCTTGATTTGGATATCTTTTTTCTGACCGTTTTCATCAATTATTTTTACAATGATATCCCCTTCTAATTGATAGAATAATTCTTCACCCTCTTCCCAGTGATAATCTTTTCTGCCATTGGGTCCTCCTACAACCATAACAATGAAGTCCTCATTTTCAAGATAAACTTGTTTATTGCCTACAGGCGGTTTGAGTAGGTGCCTGTGATCGTCTATCCATTTTTTGAAATTAATCGGTGGTAACATTTTTATTAAGTTTTTTGCTTAAAATATTTTGCAATTTAATCAATTCTGAACAATTGAACCCTTTTTTTTTAATTAATTCTGTTCACCCTTTTATTAATAGATGTTTTTGCTGATTTTTGCGCTTCAATAATTTTTGCATAAAAGAGAGATACAGAATATGGACTTAAATTTAACAAATCGAAACGCTTTAGTTTGCGGAAGTAGCAGGGGAATTGGTTTGGCAGCAGCCATGGAGTTAGCTGAATTAGGGGCAAATATTACATTGGTTGCCCGAGATGGGGATAAATTGGCAGAATTGGTACATAGTTTGCACAGGGATAGTGCTCAACGACATGATTTTTTGGTAGCTGATTTTAGCAAGCCAAAAGAGTTGTCAAGAAGAGTAAAGACTCTGATACTCAGGAAACCTATCCATATCCTTATCAATAATACCGGAGGTCCAAAGGGAGGACCAATTATCGATGCTGAATTAGATGAATTTTCCGGTGCATTTACCAATCATGTAATTTGCTCTCATTTGCTGACAAAATTGGTGTCTCCATCTATGGTAGCAGAAGGGTACGGTCGCATCATCAATGTGATTTCTACCTCTGTAAAAGAACCTATTCCCGGTTTGGGTGTATCCAATACCATTAGAGGTGCTATGGCGTCTTGGGCAAAGACGATGGCCGGTGAACTTGGGTCTCATGGAATAACTGTAAATAATGTTTTACCCGGTTATACCAATACAGATCGACTGTCTTCCCTGATCGCCGGAAAAGCTAAAAAATCCGGAAAAACTGAAGATGAAATAGCGAAAGGAATGATGTCAAATGTACCTCTTGGGAGATTTGCAGATCCAAAAGAAACAGGCGCTGTAATTGCCTTTTTGGCTTCTCCTGCTGCCTCCTATGTTTCCGGAATAAACGTCCCGGTGGATGGAGGAAGGACAAGGAGTTTGTAAGGTATTTTGACTAGGTCTACTGTTCTTGATATTATGATAGAGTGAAAGTTGACCCTTCGTCTTCGCTACGGCCATCGCCCCTCGGCGCCGCTCACATCGACTGCGCTCTCTACGGAGCCGGGCAAGTAGTTGAAGGGTGAATTGACTTGCATTTATTTATCTTTACCCATTACACTCTTGTTCAGCAGGGGGGACTTTTCTTTTTGATTTTATGCACCTAATGGCACTCCTTTCAGACTTGTATTTGTACTTTTTGTCCGTATTTTGTGGTTTCTTTGGGACTATCAATTTAACTTTAATTTCAAACAGCGATCAGCCAATAAAAGTATTCGTTAAGTCATCTCGACAGGGATTTTTTTGATGAGACGGAAAATTACTAGATAAACTCTAAGCTATAATTCTATCTTCTCTTCTGAAACTTTATAAGCCTACACCACTCAACCATTACAGTTTTAAATCTCTAAACCAATCTTCTTTAAACTTCTAATGTAACTTAAACGTCTTTTATGCAATTCTTAGGCTAATGATTTTGTTATAATTTTAATTGCATAAATCCAAAAATATGAGATACTTCATTTTTCTCTTTCTTTTCAGCATATGCGGACCAGTTGTACCGGAAGCTTTTGGTCAGTATTTTGGAAAAAATAAACCACGATACGATCAATTTGATTTCAGGGTTCTACAGACACCCAATTTTCTCATTTACCATTATATAGATGATGATAAATTGCTGCATGACATTGCCCGTCAGTCGGAAATGTGGTATCGCAATCATGCTGATATTTTTCGCCATGAAATCAAGGAGAGAAATCCACTTATCTTTTATAATGATCACTCTGATTTTCAGCAGACCAACGCAATAGCATCCAATATCGGAGTCGGAACCGGTGGTGTTACTGAGGGTTTGCGGAATAGAGTCATTATGCCACTAACTACTTCTAACCAAAAGACATTTCACGTTTTGGGGCACGAATTGGTGCATGCTTTTCAGTTTAATATGATTCTTGGAAATGACAGTTTGTCTTTCGAGAACTTGGGAAATATTCCCCTATTTATTATTGAGGGTAAAGCAGAGTATTTAAGTAGAGGTCGTGATGACCCTTTTACTGCTATGTGGATGCGGGATGCCGTGCTGAGAGACGATATTCCAAGTATCCGGGATATGAATAATCCGAAATACTTTCCCTACCGCTATGGTCATGCATTCTGGGCTTATCTTACCGGTACCTACGGCGATGCTGTTATCAAACCCTTATTTATGGCAATGGCAAAATACGGAATGCGGGAAGCTTTTCCAAGGGTTCTGGAGCGGTCTATGGATGAGGTTTCATCTGATTGGATCCAAGCAATGAAAAATCATTATCAGCCTGTCCTGGAGAAACACGAATTCAATGTAATCGGAAGACGTGTTATCTCGGATGAAACAGCAGGTGAAATGAATGTGTCGCCTGCCATTAGTCCCAACGGAAGATATGTAGTCTTTTTGAGTGAAAAAGATTTATTTACAGCAGACTTGTATCTTGCAAATGCTAGTAATGGTGAGATCATCAGGAAATTAGCGAGTTCTATTCGGTATTCCGATATTGATCACATAGATGTGATTGAATCGGCTGGCACCTGGTCGCCCGACAGCCGAACTTTTGCTTACGTTGGTTTCAGGAAAGGCAGAAATGTCTTGATTACTGTGGATGTGGAAAGTGGAAGGAGAATCAATACCTATAAAATACCCGGCTTGACGGCATTTACCAATCCGGCTTGGTCGCCCACCGGAGATGTTATTGCCCTTTCAGGTGTTGTTGATGGACGACCGGACTTTTTTTTATTTAACATGCGTTCAAAAAGACTGGAAAATGTAACCAACGACAGGTTTTCTTACCTGCTTCCTTCGTGGTCAAATGACGGTAGTAGAATTGCTGTGACTACTGACAGAGTAAGCATGCAGCAGGGAATGATCAACGGAAAGTGGGTCCACAATCTAGCAATTCTGGATGTAGAATCTCGAGAAATTACAGATTTAGATGTTTTTCCCGGAGCAGATAATTTCAATCCGGTATTTGACTCAGGAGATAATATCTGGTTTTTGTCAGACAGGGATGGCTTCCGCGATATTTATCAACTCAATTCAGATCTTGATTCGGTTTTTCAAAAAACAAGAATTGCTACTGGTGTAAGTGGAATTACTTCTTTTGCGCCTGCGATCACTATCGCAAGGAGAATTGACAGGGTGTTGTACACTTTATATGAGGAAGGTAATTACTTCATCCATTCAGCAAGACCTGATAATTTTTTATCTGAGCAAGTTGATCCAACAGATGTAGATATTTCATTATCCGGACAACTCCCTTTAGTGGGCAGAATAGCACCCTCCTTATCAGACGGTGGTTTGGGAAGATTGGTATTGGATGATTTTCCAGACACCCTATCTTTTGAGCCTATTCCTTATGATCACCGGTTTTCATTAATTGCCGCATCACAGTCTATGGGAGTAGGTGTCGGTGTCGGTTCCGGAGCTATGGGAAGCGGTACTTTTCTAGGAGGTGGGGTTCAATTACTTTTTTCAGATATACTGGGAGACCACCAATTATTTACCACGCTTTTCTTGAATGGGGAAATCTATGATATCGGCTTAATGGCGAGCTATATCAATAGAGAAAGTCGTATCAATTGGGGTGTGAGCTTGTCCCATGTGCCTTACAGAACGGGGTTCTCAAACTGGACTTTGGAACCTTTGCCCGACGGTAATCCCAATGATTTATTTCCAGTATTGCGGACAGATTTATTGCGTATTTTTGAACAACAGCTTTCAGTTATGGCTGCCTATCCTTTTAATGTTACTACCCGTGTTGAAGTAGGGTTGGGCACGAGTTATCGATTTTTTAGACTTGACAGATATAGAGATTACTATACCCAAACCGGTTTATATATAGGTCGAGACCGACAGCGAATTAGTTTGGATGGGGACTTGGACTTAGGTGGTTTTGTGGTAAGGAAGGCGTTTACCCATAATGTTGGTACTGCACTTGTAGGTGACAATTCCTTTTTTGGAATGACTTCGCCACTCCAGGGCTATCGCTATAGACTGGGTTATAATTATTATTTTGGTGGTTATGATTTTCATGCCGTTACCGCTGATGCCCGAAAGTACTTCTGGTTGAATCCCATCAGTATTGCAGTGAGGGGATTCCATTTTAGTCGTATTGGAGATGATGCTACTTCATTTTTTCCCATTTATATTGGACAGATGGGGATGGTGCGCGGTTATGACATCGGTAGTAGAGAATTAAGTGAGTTTTACGACTTAACAGTAGGACAGGTTACCGGTTCTAAGGTTCTTCTGGGAAGCTTTGAAGTGCGACTGCCTTTTACAGGACCTGAACGACTAGCTTTAATACCTTCGGGTTTTTTGTTCTCTGATTTGAACCTGTTTTTTGATGTTGGTGTAGCTTTTAATGATTATGACAAAATTGCTTTCAAGAATCCTGAGAGAAGTGAGGCTGCTGTATTGATGTCAGCAGGGGTTAGCTGGAGAGTTAATTTATTTGGCGCCATGATACTAGAACCTTATTATGCTTTTCCTATCAGGGACGGCAGTAGAGCGACATTTGGTTTGAATTTTATTCCCGGCTGGTAGGCAGGTTTATACTGAAAAAGAAGAGAAAGCAAGTGCTGCTGCCCCTAGCAAAGCTGTTTTTTGCTTTTCTAGACCACTCAGTTCTATTTTAATTTTTCCTTTGTGGTGACTCAAAAGGTTGTCTTCAAATGCACGTCTCATAGGTGAAAGTAAAACTTCACCGGATTGTGCCAAACCTCCGGAGAGGAAAATTGCCTCGGGACTAAAGAGTGCTGCCATAGAGGATAGGTGAAGACCTAAATATTCACCGGTGATTTTATAGGTTTGGATAGCATGCTTATCTCCCTCTTCTGCGAGAGCCTGTATTTGACGTGGTCTTAATTCACCTTTCTGTCCTTCTGTAGTTTCAAGAAAAGTGGTGGTTAGGCCACCAATAGAAACGTATCTCTCTATGCATCCTAATCTACCACAACCGCATTTTCTGCCTCCGGGAATCAGGCAGGTATGCCCCATTTCGCCGGCCATTCCATCTGATCCGTAAAGCACCTGTCCCCCGGTATATATTCCGCTGCCCAGCCCTGTACCCAGTGTAACTACCATAAAGTCATTCATACCTTGGGCTTTGCCATATATTTTTTCACCAATTGCAGCTGCATTAGCATCGTTGGTGATTTTACATTTCAGACCGGATACTTCTGTAAAAATGGATGCAAATGGAACAATGCTTTTAGCGAAATCCAGATTGGGGGCATAATGAATGCAGCCAGTATGGTAGTTGGCGTTTGGTGCCCCAACACCAATTCCACAAATTCCGGACTGATCAAAGTTAATTAAGTTTTGTAGTTCTTTATGAACCCGTGTTATCAAGTCTTCGGCTCTCGAAAATTCACCTGTTTTTACTGACCCGCTGCCATATAGTTGACCGCTATTGTCAACCCACCCAAATTTGGTGTTGGTTCCACCTACATCTACGGCTGCTGCAAACTGCTTCTTCATTTCAAATTATTATAGAGGCAAAGTTAGTTTTTCAATATTTGATGACAAAGAATGTTGAGATATTTTTGAAAGATTCAAATTCAATTAAAAGTTAGAAAGCAATGCATTGTGATTTGGTGAGTTTCCGAACTAAGTCCAGCTCTAACAAAGTCGAAAGCGTAAATGTCGAACCGATTTTGGCTGAAGCCAAAATTGAAGATCATTTCCAGTTTTTGAGATAAGGATATTTTATGTGCGACTGGAATGCCGATTCAGATGAGTTGGTTTTTAATATTACAGTCGACTTAAGTTCGGCTGCACTTGGTTCGGCTGGTCTCACCGCAATGCATCCACAAGTCATTCAACAAATGCTGCTTAGGCCCCGAAGTTCAAAGTTGAATACATAAACATAACCCGAAACTTGAAACTCCCCACACCTTTCAATTTGCGTTGTTATTTAAAGAGACGGTTTTATTGTATTTTTGCAGCTTCAAAAATCAATACTTACAATAATGTCAATTGCTGAGCAAGATCCCAATACGGAGGATGAATATTATATTTTTAGGGAAATAGTGGTGGATCCCGGTCAGAGTCCGCTTAGGATTGATAAATTCCTACACGACAGGATAGAGAAAATTAGTCGATCCAAGGTGCAAACTGCCATTAAGGCCGGTTCTGTTTTAGTGAATGATCGTGAGGTGAAAAGCAATCATAAAGTACTTCCGGGTGAAGTCATTAAAGTAATTATACCCGAGCCACCACGAGATCATACAGAGATTTTTCCTGAAGCTATCGAGCTGGATATAGTTTATGAGGATGAATATTTGATGGTGGTCAATAAGCCGGCAGGTTTGGTGGTTCATCCCGGCATTGGGAATCGCAGTGGAACTTTGGTGAATGCGCTTGCTTATTATCTACAAAACTCTGACCTACCTCTTTTGCCTGGCAATATGGCGGATCGACCTGGATTGGTGCACCGAATAGATAAGGACACATCCGGATTACTGGTCATAGCCAAAGAAGAAATGGCCATGAATAAATTGGCGAAGCAATTTTTTGATCACAGTATAGACAGAGAGTATGTCGCACTCATCTGGGGGTCTAAAGAGGAAGCTTCGGGGACGCTTGATGGATATATAGGCAAGCATCCCAATCACATAAAGAAAAGGCATCTGTATAAAGAAGCTGAGGATGGTAAATACTCGGTAACCCACTATGAGACCATAGAAGATTTATATTATGTAAGTCTGGTAAAATGTAAGCTAGAAACAGGGAGGACGCATCAAATCAGGGTGCATTTTAGTTGTACAGGGAATCCCATATTTAATGATTCTCTGTATGGCGGTGACAGTATTCGAAAAGGGACCGTTTTTAGTAAGTACAGGCAATTTGTTGAAAACTGCTTTGCGCTGATGCCACGACAGGCATTGCATGCCCGTAGTCTTGGGTTCGTGCACCCGGCTACAGGTGAGCGAATGTTTTTTGAGGCACCCTTACCTGATGATTTTGCCTCAGTTATGGAAAAATGGAGAACCTATGTGGCTTACAAAAGATCGAAATCTGAAATTGTAAATGAGGGAGAAAATGAGTGATTTAAATTTAAAAATTGATGCTTTATCAAAAACAGGGGAGTGGTTGCTGCAAAATGACTCTCCAGAACTTGAGTTTGCTGCTTTAAAATCCCAAACTGAAAACCCTTGGTTTACACTCGAAAATATTCGGCTATCAACTAAGTCTATAGCTGAGCAGTTTTTGAAAAAAAGAAAGTTGGAAGAGTGGTTGAATAATTATAGTATCAATCAGGATCTTTCTGTGAAATCCATTGGACTGATTATGGCAGGTAATCTGCCTCTGGTTGGATTTCATGATTTTTTAACTGTGTATCTCAGTGGGTATAAAGCACAGATCAAACTCTCTTCAAAAGATCAATTTCTACTGCCATGTATAGTTGAGAAAATAGCAGCGTATGATCCCGGAATTAAGGAACAAATTATTTTCGTAGAAAAGATTAAAGCCCCCGATGCTGCTATTGCTACGGGCTCAGGAAATAGTGCGCGCTACTTCGAGTATTATTTCAGGGATATTCCACACATTATTAGAAAAAACAGGAATTCCGTTGCAGTCCTTTCAGGTAATGAGACAGATGAAGAACTTTTGGGACTTGGCGATGATGTTTTTCAGTATTTTGGTTTGGGTTGCAGATCAGTTTCTGCTTTGTTTGTCCCCCAGAATTATTCCTTCAAACGAATGATGGAGCTATTTAGGGAGCATTGGTCAATGCTTAACAATCACGTAAAATACCGAAATAATTATGAGTACAATCTAGCATGTGCTCTTATGGAAAGTAAAAAGTTGATAGTTGGTGACGACCTATTACTTTTTGAGGAGTCCAGTTTTATCTCCAGAATTGCATGTCTCCATTATTCTCAGTATCAAAGCATTGATGAGGTAAAGAGTATTTTAAATGGAAACGATGAAGATATACAATGTGTAGTTTCTAACGTTCTAAGTCATAATGAGGTGCAACCACAGTTAGTTTGTTTTGGACAAGCACAGCAACCCGGTCTGATGGACTACGCTGATGGTGTGGATACTATGGAGTTTTTGCTAAGCATGAAATAAAAAAGTTTTACTACGGATCGAAATCCTATTTTAATTATGACTAAAAGAGAAAGAGCTGACGGCATTATGAAAATTTTGGATGAATTGTATCCTAATACATACATTCCGTTAGACCATACAGATTCCTATACACTGCTGATTGCTGTTTTGTTGTCTGCTCAATGTACAGACGAAAGAGTAAATAAGGTCACTCCATTTCTTTTTGAGATGGCAGATAATCCCTACACTATGGCACAGATAGAGACTGAAAGAATTCAGGAAATCATACGTCCATGTGGCTTGTCTGGTTCAAAGTCAAAAGCCATCAGTAAACTTTCCGAAATTTTAATCAATGAACACAAGGGAGAAGTACCGGCATCATTTGAGGCATTAGAAAAATTACCCGGTGTTGGTCACAAGACAGCTTCTGTAGTGATGGCACAAGCTTTTGGAGTTCCTGCATTTCCCGTGGATACACACATACACAGATTAGCGTACAGATGGAAATTAAGTACCGGAAAGAATGTAATAAAAACGGAATCTGATTTAAAGAAAGCAATTCCCAGAGATAGGTGGAATGATATGCATTTAAAGATCATCTATTTTGGAAGGGAATATTGCCCCGCGAGAGGTCATGATCCGAAAAAATGCCCCATTTGTAGTATTTACGGCAGGGCTAGTTTGTTTAAATGATTGGCTTTTGAATGAACACTAACTAGTCTAACCAACCCAGGCTGGTGAACATATTCGATTGTTTTTTCTCATCCTGTTCTTCAGGAATGGGTATTGCATCAACAATGGGTAAAATCCTGTTTCTATGCTTATGGAAAATCGGTAATTCCTCATCTGACATAGGCTCAGGAGGAGGCAAATTCAGTCGCCTGTGATCTACCTGTACACCATTTTTCCAGAATCTGAAGCAAACGTGGGGTCCTGTGGCTAAACCGGTAGCACCAACATATCCAATAATCTGTCCTTGTCTAACCCTTACACCTGGTCTGATGCCGTCTGCAAATCTGGACATATGTAAATACTGAGTTTCATAAGTGTTGTCGTGACGGATTCTTACATAATTTCCATTTCCTGAATTGTAAGCAGCACGTGTGACAGTACCATCTGCAACAGAGAATATCTCAGTGCCATGCGGAGCTGCATAATCTGTACCTAAGTGTGGTCTTACTTTTCTCAGTACAGGGTGCATTCTCCTTGGATTGAAGCCTGATGAAATACGGGTATACCTGACAGGCGCTCGAAGAAACGCCCTCTTCATAGGTCTGCCCTCAAGATCAAAATATCCGGAGTAGTTTTCGCTTTCGTAATAGATGGCATAGTTGTCACCACTTCGATTGATAAAATTTGCCCCGAGTAAACGTCCAATCCCAACTGATTCATCGCCAATCATCAGGTCTTCAAAAAACAATTTGAATTTATCTCCAGGCTGAACATGGTGAAAGTCAATCGTCCACGCCAAAGCATCTTCCATTTTGGCTATCAAGGCAGGATTCATATCATTTCTGCGCATGGTTACCCATAAAGAGTGATCTATTGTACCTGCCCCTGTTCTGATAACAGTGTCTATTGGATTTTGGAATTCTTCAGCGTAAATAGAATCTTTTAGTGAATAAACAATGTACCTCAATGGTCCTGGTTGGTAAATGAAAAAGTCCGCAGCATCTGTGGTATCTCTGTTTAAGATGCTATAGGGTCTGTTGGCACGTAAACGTCGTACCGAGAATACATCCCGGCTGGCTGTTTCCAGTTGTGCAATGATAGAATAGGGGACTTTATGTCTCAAAAGTATATCAGCAAGAAACTCATTTGGAGAAATGGTGTCCTTGAAAATAAAAAATGAATCTGGGTGGAATCCAAAATAGAGGTCAATTTCAGGCTCTTCTTGAATAGATTCTTCAAGCAGGTTTTCTCCACCATTAGAGTTGTTTATTATTGATCGGGATAGCATTGCGATGCCTATGAGTAATAAAATAACAGTAATAACTATCCAGCTCGATGTTTTTTTAATGTTCATATTTTAAGTCCTTAAAGCAGCCTGTCCTTGTTTAACTTAACTGTGATTTAAATGTGTATTGCAAAAATAAATTATTCTTGTTCCTCAATTATCGCGTCATCTATAATTTCATCGCCGTCCCCATCGAGATCGTCAAAACCATAAACCTTTCTTTTATCCTTTTTATTGGGTTTATTAGCTTCCGTTTCTTCAATGCGCATGCCTTTTGGCGGAGCAGGTCTACCATCAGCAAAGGCTTTTGCTTGTTCAAAAAAATCGTCCTTATCGTCAAGAAGTGATTTTCCTCTATAATCCATCGGTCCGGTGTGTTTCTCTTTTTCCAGTCTTTCGATTTCGTCTAATTTTGCTGACTTTTTTTCGACATCATCTAAAAAGGAGTCTAATTTTTCCCGAATTTTTTCACCCTTATCTTTTATATGGCTTCCGGCACTTTTTAAATTTTCTTCAATTTTATTCCTAAAGGCATTGGAGGTAGTTTCATTGGATTCTTTTGAACTACTTAAGTTTCTTTTCACCTCTGACTCACTTTTCTGTTTCAGGTCGTCCAGATCTATTTCGTCCTCGTCAAAAAACAGATTACTAATGCTCGAACCTGTAATCTCATTTTTTTGATCTGAATTATTCACTCTTTCATTTACAGTTTGATTGGAGCCACTATCATTTGCATCCACTGTTTTAGTCAATCCCAAATCTTCCAATATTTTTTCCACATCCTTTTTTTCACTGCTGATAAACTCATCAGAAGAGGGAATTGGACTTTCTTCTTTTACAAAGAGTTTTTTGATTTTTTTTAAGAGTCCCATGATTGTTAAGTATTAAAATAAAAAAACCCGGATACAAATATAATGCATCCGGGTTAACTGTTTAACCTTAAAACCATTCTGTTTTAAAAGTTCTTTGTAGCAGGTGCGTTCAAAGCAGCTACGTTGAAAATTCTTTTAAATCTTCTTTTAAACATAATTACCTCCGTTTTTTAATTGTTTGCAAAGATACAAAGCTGTAACGACCCAAGCCAAACTTTTGTTTAAAAAAATAAATAAAAAAGTAAGATTTTCTAAAAAATTAGATTTAATGGGATGTTAGCAAAATTAAAATTTAAAAAAAATGTTTTAACGAAAATTAATTTTAAATTATAAAATGTGACCTTTGTTTAGTCTCAATTTCTTATTTTAATCAGGTTTTTTAAATTGAAAATCATTGATTTTTGTCTGTCTTTTAAGTTGTTTATACCTTTTTATCAATATGTTAAAGAATATAAAAATATTTAATATGATTACCGGTAAATCTGATATTGAAGATTGAATTGAATCATGCTGTCGTATCTAATTTTTTCTAGATATTTTTTTAAGACTTAAAAGTTTAACCGAAAGCTTTTTTAATTCCTGCAACCTATTTCTCCATTGCTTCCACAGCCGGCAGGGGAGTTCCTTCTAATAAAGTGAGCATTGCTCCTCCTCCTGTGGATAAAAAACTCATCATTTCTCCCATTTGAAATTTGTTGACAGCAGCTACTGAATCGCCCCCACCAATTAGTGAATAAGCGCCTTTAGAAGTGGCATTACCTATTGCTTCGGCTACTTTTATAGTTCCATTTGCAAAGGAAGACATTTCAAAAACACCCATTGGACCATTCCAGAAGATGGTGACAGATTCTGCGATAATCTTCCTGTATTTTTCAATGGTTTTAGGCCCTATGTCAAGTCCCATTAGGTTTTCTGGAATTTCTGAAGTGGATACTACTTCTTTGTTAGCATCATCTTTAAACTCATCTGCCGCAATAGTATCAATTGGTAAATGGATGCTACAGTTATTTTCCTCTGCTTTTTGAATTATTCCAAGAACCAGATCTATTTTATCCTCCTCGCAAAGTGATTTTCCAATTTGACCACCTTTCGCTTTTATAAAGGTATAGGCCATTCCGCCTCCAATTAACAGATGGTCAGCTTTTGGTACGAGCTTTTCTATTAGTTGGAGTTTGTCCGAGACTTTAGCGCCTCCGAGAATTACCGTATAGGGCTTTTTGGGGTTTTCAGTAATCTTCCTTGCTTCTTCTAGTTCTTTGTCCATTAAAAATCCGAAGGCCTTTTTGTCTTGAGGAAACAGAGATGCAATTTTATAGGTTGATGCATGCGCCCTGTGCGCAGTACCAAAAGCATCATTTATAAATATGTCCGCAAGTTTGGCTAGTTGTGAAGCCAATTGCTCATCTCCTTTGCCTTCTCCCTTCTCAAAACGAGAATTTTCCAATAAAAGAACTTGTCCCGATTTTAATTCTGAAGCTTTGGTCTGACTATCAATTCCTCCGAAATCAGAAGAGAGAAGAACTGTAGTATTGAGCAAGTTTTTAAGTTCCTTGGCCACGGGGGCTAGGCTGTATTTTTCCTTTTTAATACTTCCATCCTCATTCAAATCCTTTTCAGGTCTACCCAAGTGACTCATTAGAATAACGGCACTACCATTGTTAATTACGTGTTGAATGGTGGGCAAACTGGCGACGATCCTTGAATTGTCAGTTATTTTTCCATTCTTTAATGGGACATTTAGGTCTGCCCTTATAATTGTCTTTTTGTTGTTGAAGTCTATTTGCTGAATTTTGCTCATCTTTTTTTTTGCAAAAGTAAACCCAAAACTGATAACTGCCAATAATCGAACACATTAAGCTTATGCTAAAAAAATCTTGTAAAATTTGCGAGATATTGCTTGGCTAATTCTTTTGGACATTTTATCTTTGCCCTGCTTTTGAAAAAAGCTTCTTCAATGGAAGGGTGTTTTCATTATTAGGCCCATTCGTCTAGTGGTTAGGACGCAAGGTTTTCATCCTTGAAACAGGGGTTCGATTCCCCTATGGGCTACAAAAAGGTTGTAAGACTTAAGATCTTGCAGCCTTTTTTTTATTGAATATCAATAGGATTAGGGCTCCAATACCCTCGTATATTAAAGAGCTACTGATTTATGATCTCAGATTTCTGATTTCAGCTTAGGGCTTTGAGAATATAAAGTTTATCAATTTTTATGGGTGTCTGGCAATTGTACTATCTTCTCCCACCAACTAGTTGGTATGTCCATTCCTGACCGAACTACCTATTAGAATATGTCCAATCATCGGTGCCCAATGATAAAAAAATCATTAAAAATACCCTATATGAAAAAGTGCATCGCCTTGATGTACAACAGGAGCATGGCTGTTTCCAATAATAAATCCATCCCTTAAGCTTTTGATATCGTAATCTTTATCATCGTATAGGTCTTGGATACTACCTATTACCTCACCTTTTTTTACAGACTCTCCAGAGGTTTTAAATGGAATGAAAAAACCTGATTGTACCGCTCTTCTCCAGGATGAGCCGGAAAGCTCTATATGGGGATAGTCAATAGTATCTTCATAAGTCATCATCCCAAGGTGATTGAGAACCCTTTTAATTCCTCTTAAGCCAAACAAAATTGCCAGTTCATCTCTTCTCAATGCCTCACCACCTTCATAGACAAGTATTGGTTTTTTCTGAGTTTTAACTATTTTTCGTAGGGATTTAGGAATAGCAGGTTTGGTGATAGTAAAAGGTGCGTTAAACGCTTTCGAGAGCTCCATCGCTTGTTCATCTCCTTTAGTCAGCCGAATCTGCGGATAATTGTATCTGTTGGCACCTCCCGTATGAATGTCAATTACTATATCTACAATTGGTAAAATCTTATTTGTCAGGGAATTAGCCACCCTTGAAGCGAGAGATCCACTGGAGAGACCCGGGAAAGATCTGTTTACGTCTTTGCCGTCAGGTACATCTCTTGAAAAATTTAAAAATCCATAAATATTCAGAACCGGAATGACAATAATACTTCCGCACCTTAGTGATGCATGGTCAAACCCCCTATTAAATTGCCTTAGTATTTCAATGCCGTCAAACTCGTCACCGTGCATACCGCCAAGTAGCAATACTGTAGGACCGGGATTTTTACTTCTATACACATGGGCATAAATGTAGATTTTATTTCCACTGGGTAGTTTTCCGATGAACATTTTTACTATCTGATGTTCCCCGGGTTTTATTTCTGTATTGTTGATGTTAATTTCGCGCATAGTTCATTAAAGCTTGACCTTTCTTAATAGCTTGGTCTATTATAAAAGGCTGTATTTTTGAGAAGGTTTTGTGAAGCTTAATATAAAAAAAATAATAATATTGGCTTTAAAAAAAAATAATTTATTAGTGAATAGAGAGTAAACGATCTATAATAAAGTTAGTCAAAAAAGCAATTACAAACAAAGGTACGTAATAATCAGAACCAGAAACACAGTATGATTTTTTTAGGAGTTAGAAAAATCGAACTGAGGTTTTTAGATATTTGAATAAATGATTGTCTTTTTACTTATTTCACTCCACCTTCACAAACCGCTCATTAACTACCCCTTCCGCTCCATCATAAAATAGAACACAGTGTCCCGCCGGCAGAAATGAAATATCTACATTAGCACTAAGCCCTTGAATCCTCTGCCGCTAAGTATGTTATTTGGATAAACCTTTGCGCTTACAGAGGCCAAAGGCGCAAAATCAGGATCTGAATAATGGTTGTTGTCAACCTGAATGGTGGAATACTTTTAGACTTTGTAGCACTGGCTTACAGCAAAGTCATAAGGAGCCACGGGTAAATTATTTAAATGTTTGAGCTCAGACTCAAATCTTTGTGAATTAGTCAACTCATGACCATCAGATTTTTGTCCATTTAGCTGCTGTATTTTGGTGGCCAAATGTTTGTTAGCATACTCAAGAGAGTCAAAACGATCATCTAAATAAATAGACTTTCGACCTACGAATTCAACACTTTTTTCAACATGCCCTTTTTCATTGCCCTCATAGGCGTTGCAAAATCTTGAAAAAAAAAGATAGTAAGTGCTAATCTTTAGCAGGTCTTCAGTGGGTTGCTTTAGGTTATTTCGGCAACTAAATTGGCAGTGTTTAGACAAAACTAGCGATTATACTTTGATGAAGCTGATAAAGGGGAGTAAATAATCGTGGAAGGTGACAAAGATAATTCTTGTGCCTTTGCTAAATCCGGCAACTGAAATAGTCATCCTATCCCAATCCCGCTTTTTGAAAAACAGTAAGTTGGGGCCCAAAAGTATGTTGGAGGTTCTCGACTGTAAAAGTATCTTCCACGGAGCCCTCTGCAATTAATCGTTGATTCAATAAAATAACATGGTCAAAATAGCTTTTTACGGTCGACAAATCATGGTGAACCACGAGTATAGTTTTACCCTCTTCTCTTAAACTTTTTAATACACCAACAATGGATACCTCAGACAAATGATCCACTCCGGTGAATGGCTCATCTAATAGAAATATATCAGCCTGCTGACACAATGCCCTAGCGATAAAAACTCGCTGTTGTTGGCCACCGCTTAGTTTAGAAATCTGTCGCTTTGCCAGCTGCTCGATATTGAGCTTTTTCATGGCTTCTGAAGCAATGCCATAATCTTCCTTGGAAAGAAGGGAGCCAACCCTTTTGTAAGGATACCTTCCTTGCAATACTACTTCTTCTACTGTGGTTGGAAATGACCAGTCTATGTCGTCTTTCTGAGGTATGTAAGCAATTTTTGATCTGACCTTATTCAAAGGATGATTAAAGATTTTTATTTCTCCTGAGATACTTTCAGTCAATTGGAGTATCGCATGGAAAAGGGTAGACTTTCCCGCACCATTGGGTCCCACAAGTCCGTAAATTTTCCCTGGAAAAATATCCAAATAGATGTTTGTCAGAATCCGTCTTTTTCCATAATTTACAGATAATCCTTTAATTTCAATAGTTTTCTTATCCTCCATGTTGTGTTTTTACATTAAACCACATCCATAAAAAACAGGCAGCGAGAAAAACAAGTATTCCCAAACTCATTAGGGTGTCACTAAAGTCAGATTTCCAGAGATCATATTCTGCTTTTTGTCTTTCACCTAAAAGTGCCTCTGCAATGCGATTGACGTTGTGGTACAACATTTGAATATAATTTCCTGCATCCTTTTCCGGTTCGGACAGCGAGTCAGTATAAAGTTGACCTCCAACGATTAGGTTGTTGTCTTTTGCAATTTGATTTACTAATTTTGGGTTGATGGTGCTCTCAGGGAAGATTGCTCCGACCTCCGAATTTTTAATAATTTCCGTTAGTTGTATCATGTCTTTTACAGTCAATTCTGCATCTGGCGAACTTGCAAGTACTGATTTGACTGAAATTTCATACCGCTCTCCAAAGTATCTGAATGCATCGTGAGAGGTAATTAGCAACCTCTTTTTTTGAGGAATCTCTTTGAGCCTTTCTAAACTGTATTGATGAACCTCTTCCAACAAGTCCAGATATACTTTTAAGTTAAATTGGATGGTTTCTTTATGTTTCGGCAGTAAATCCGAAAGGGAAGCGGAAATGTTTCTGGCATATGTTTTTCCCAGAATAGGATCCAGCCATGCATGCGGATCTACCTGAGTATAGAATTTTCCAGTGAAAATAGGCTGGATACCCTTTGTAACGGTGTCAATTTTTGCAGTACTTCCTGTTTTTTTAATTAAATTTACCATCCAGTTTTCCAGATTCATACCATTAACGAGTATCAGGTCTGCTTCTGTACTTAATTTCAAATCCGCCGGACTTGGATCAAAGTTGTGAGGATCCGTTCCCAGGGGTACCAAACTTATTACTCGAGCCTCATCTCCGATCAGTTGATGGGCTATGTCGGCAATGATGGTATTGCTCGCCATTACCAATGGACGATTCTCTTCCGCAGCCTTAAGGGGCTGAAAAGAAAAAAAAGCAATTAACAAGCATATAGACAGACTCCACCTCATGGAACAAATTTAATAATAATTTGACTAGCCAGGTAGAGGAACCCTTTTATTTTATCTGGTTGGAGAGAGAATGAGTATCTTTTGGGTTTGAACAGATGAGTCAGCTGTGATTTTTAGCAGATACATTCCCGGACTCATACCATGAACGCTTATTCTTTTATCATTGGTAACCAGCACCCTTTTTCCCAGAGGGCAAACAAGCTCGACTTTTACGGAAGAAATATTCTCCGGGTGGTCAATATGAAGCCATTCAGTTGCCGGATTGGGATAGACGGTAATAAATGAATCCGTTTCTTCTATCTCTGACACTGAGGTGGTCGACAACTTATTGAGGTAAGTCCAGATGTCATTATTTAAGCTTACCGGTACGGCTGCTCCCCCGGGATTGTTGCCCATTCGGATAAAAACCAGATTTTGTGATGGCGTTACATTTAGAATTTGTCCGTTTAAACCAAGTGCTGCGTAGGTGTCAGATGGAGCATCAGGAAAGAGTAGTCCGTTGAAGACGAACTGCAGTTGCGGCAGCATAAAGGATTCCTTCCCATTGAGCCACCACAGGTAACCATAGGATTTATTGAGCTCCTGTGAGCTGTTGATCATTTGGTTAAAATAGGATGTATCGGTTATAAGTTCTTCTCCATCCCAATTCCCCTCAGCAAGCATTAGTAAACCAAATCTGACAAAGTTTCTCGGTCGGCTAAAAACAATTCGATTAAAGTCTATGGGGATATAGGCAGCATTGATACCCGTTTTTCTGCTGATTCGGTTGAAGAGGAGTAGATTTAATGGCAAGTTGGAGGCCTCTTCGAGCACATTGGTAATCAGGGTGTATGGGGCATTGTAATAAGCCCATCTTTGCTCTGGGTCCTCGAGATATTCAAGGCAGGAGGGTAGCGTGCAGTCCCGTTCTGGAATCAAATCATTTAAGCCGCTGACCATGCTCAATTGATGGCGAATGGTAATGAGATCTTCTTTTTCCTTTGGAGCCTGAGTCCATCCATCACCCAAATACATATTGGTCGGGTCTTCAATGTCCAAAAGTCCTTCAGATTGAAGGATTCCGGTAAGGAAAGCAGTCATGCCTTTACCTGCTGATGCCCAATACCAAACACTATCCGTAGTAAATTCCCCAAAATACCATTCCAGAACTATTTTTCCATCTTTAAGGAGAATAAAAGCCTTGCTTTGACTGCTATCTAAAAAGTGATGTAGATTATCTACGTACTCGGGATTCCATCCCAATTGCTCAGGACTAAGTGTTTCCCATTCCTCTGTGTCCACACTTGGAAAGTATAGCTCCTGCCCAAAAGAGGAGTTAAGAATAAGCGAAAAAAGGAAGCTTAATAAAAATAGTTTTTTGATTATCATTTAGTAAAGTTAAGGTGTATGAAGAAATATACCTGTAAACCCATCTCGATTTATTGCCAAAACTAAGCTTTTTACCCAAATTCTTCAATTTGGGATAGCTGGAGCTGTGGTATCTTTCAGAAATCAGATTTTGACGTACTGACGCAGCATAAGTTAACTAAGCCTTTCTCAAATTATTTGAATAAATCTTTTACTTGATCTTTGAGTTTTGTTAGACCTATTATTTGGATTGTTTTATTAATGCTTACAAAGCCATATTTAATAAGATTATAAATTGTTTCTATCTTTGGTCGAAATCCCCTTTTTTTATGTCAAAGTCAATAAATAAACCTCTTGAGCTATTTTTAGAAGACGAGACTTCCTGTCTGAAAACTGTTATTTTGGGTCACAGTAGAGATATGAATCCCTCCAAGCCTGTCAATAATCCCAAATACGCTGAGACCATTAAAGAAGGTAGAGAGGTGACCGATTTGGAATTGATGAATGAAATTGAGGGATTTGCAGAGCTTTTAGAAAGAGAAGGGGTCAGGGTGATTAGACCTGAAAATACAATAGGGTGCACCCAGATTTTTCCCAGAGACATAGGCTTTGTGATTGCGGATACTTTTATCGTTTCCAATATGCGTTTTGAAAATAGAAAATGTGAGTTTTCCGGTATTAAAAAATGGGTGGATCAATTCCCGAAAGTCCTTTATCCGCCAAAGGGGGTTATTATAGAGGGAGGCGATGTTGTCCTTTTTGGAAAGTATGTTTTTGTGGGAATTGGTCAACGAACGAATTTGGAAGGAGTGGCTTTTCTGGAAAAAAATTTTAAGGAGAAAACGATTGTTCCATTGCAGCTACAGGTAACTGATGATGCCCGTACCAATATTTTGCATCTCGATTGCGCGTTGCAGCCTGTGGGTCAGGAAGCTGTAATTATTTATGAGGATGGATTTACCAAAACGCCTGAAGCCATTTTTGACCTTTTTTCACCCAAAAACAGAATAATGGTAAGTCAACAAGAAATGTATGAGATGGTACCCAATGTTTTTTCTGTTTCGCCCAATAGGGTAGTGATAGAAAAAAAATTTGAACGATTGGCAGGAGAGCTGAGGAAGAGGGATGTTAGGCCCCTGTCTATTGCCTACAGAGGTGTTTCAGGATTGGGAGGTTTGTTGAGGTGTTCTA
>RECS01000091.1 GCA_007693915.1 Saprospirales bacterium
TCAACCCGCAGGCATTTACCTGCTTCGATGGGTGGATAGTGAAAATACTAAGAATGCCAAGATTTTACTAAGTAGGTAAGGCAAAAACGCAATAAACTTATTGAGCCTGTCAAATCGAGCTTTGGAGTCTGGGTTACATACAAAAACCCCAAAATTTATATCACAGCCTCCAATAATAAAACCTATTACTTTGCTTTCCTATTCGCTATGAAATTCTTAATGTAGGTCATCATAGCCAATACGCCGGCTGCAATCATCAGCAGAACTCTGATAAGAGCGATATTATCACCTCTTTCCAGCGCTCCTTTAAAGGGCATATAGAGGGAAAGAATAATCAAAATGGTCAGAATAACTACAATATGACTGACAACTTTATTCTCCTTTTTTACCCCAGAAGATAGCAGCAGTAAGACCACACCAAAAAAGACGGGGATGAGTGCAGTTGTTGAACCATTTTCGGCAGCCAAATAGCCCCAGGTAGCAATTATAATGAGTGTTATGGCATTAACTAAGGTAGCAATATATGGATTCATAAGTAAATTTTTATATGAAACATTGCCACTTACTTTAAGTTTTAAAGGAGGGTCTTAAAAATTTAGAAATCATCAAATGGATCATCAAAAACATCTCTGTCCAAAAGATTCCTGTCTCTATCTGAAAATTGCTGAAATCGTTCGCATTCTATTTCAATTCCCAAGTCGTCAGCAGGTCGTATGAAACGCCCCTGGCCTGAATAATTGACATAATCGTCATTTTCCAGCGCCTCTAGAAATTGGGTAAAGAAGGGTCTGGCCATCCTCGAACCCTGACCATTGGCGAAGGATCTGAATCGTATCCATCTGTCTGCGCCACCTACCCAGGTGCCGATAGCCAATTCCGGAGTGATCCCAACATACCAGCCATCAGTGTGATCGTTGGTGGTACCTGTTTTTCCTCCGGTATCACTATTGATATTGGCAAATGCAAAATGACCTGCTGAACAATGTCTCAGCATTTCAACCATGACGTAATTAGCTCTGGGGTCCATTGCGGTATTCTCCTCGGGAATAGCCCGGTAAATTACCCTTCCATGTTGATCCTCAATTCTGGAAATAAAATGAGGTTCAACGTGTACACCATTATTGGCAAAAGTAGAGTATGCAGAAGTCAGTTCCAATACGGTTAAATCAGCAGAGCCCAGAGAAATGGATGGCTGTCTAGGGATTTTCATCTCCCCATCCGGACGGGGTCGATCAGTGTCTATACCCATGCTGTTGACCAACTGTCGGACGGGTTCTGTATCGGCAATGAGTTTCATGAGATAAACTGATCCGGTATTTTTTGAATATTTTAAACCATCAAAAAGGGAAAATTTCTCATAGGTAAAAGTACCATCAGCATTTTTGGGAGTCCACTCATCAATCAGACCAAAATTACCTTCGCCGGGAGTTATGGTATAGGGCACATCATCAATTTGAGTACAGGGAGAAATTCCCTGCATAAAGATGGCAGTAGCATACACAAAGGGCTTAAAGGTTGAACCCACTTGTCTCATCGTTCTCACGTGGTCAAACTGGAAGTATTTATGTCCTATTCCGCCTACCCAGACTTTTACTTGACCACTCGATGGCTCGATGGCAACAATTCCGGTTTGCAAGTGCATTCTGTGATACTTAATAGAATCCATTGGAGTCATCACTGTATCTTTTTCTCCCGCTGAGTTATAGGCAAAAACTACCATTTCCACTGCAGAATTAAACTGCGTTTCTACTTCCTCTTGCATCTTGTCCCATTTCCCGGATAGTCTTTCCCATAGGTCACTATCCAAAATTTCCATATAAGCTTTTCGGGTTTCAGAAGGGATGTTATTGTTGTTTTCCAGTACCGTCCTTTGCCTGTTACCGCGGGCTGCGGTTTTTAATCTATCTATTTCAAAATCTCTCAGTTCAATCTCAAACTCATCCTTTATATCCTCTAAAATTCCGGTTAAATATTCTTCCCTTATAGATCTGTACCGATCAGAATTTCTTTTCAAAGAAGTTAAACCTGCCACCTTTAGATCTACCGGTATGCGCCCATCATTATGTGTCCAAGGGTCCAGATTCCTCCACTCTCCAAAAAACCTTTCCTGAACTTGTTTCATGTGATCCAGCATTACCTTTTCAGCCAATTCCTGCATGCGGTAATCTATGGTGGTAAACACCCTAAGCCCATCGCGATAGATATTGTACAAACTTCCATCCGGCTTTCTGAATTCTTCTCTTGCAAATAGGTTCCTTAGGTCTTTGGCCAGTTCCATTCTAAAATATGGAGCCAATCCATCAATATGGTTACTTCTTCTGAAGTTACTGACATCTAAAGGAAGAGTCATTAAGGAATCTCTCTCTTCAATAGTAATTACATTTCGTCTTTCCATCTGGAATAACACCACATTCCTTTGTCTTTTTGCATTGTTGGGAAAACGAATGGGACTGTATTGCCAAGGATTTTTAAGCATGGCTACCAGCATTGCAGCTTCTTGTATTTCTAAATCTGATTGTCTTTTTCCAAAATAGGTCTCTGCTGCGGCCTCAATACCATGTGCTCCAAAAATAAAATCAAACTCGTTGAGGTACATAGCCATAATTTCTTCTTTGGTGTAGCTGCGCTCCAATTTTAAAGCCGTCAACCATTCCTTAAATTTGGTATTGACAAGAGTAAGTGTCCTACCAATTTGGCCTTGACCTCTCAAATCAGGTCTGGGAAAAAGCAACTTTGCTAACTGTTGAGTGATGGTACTACCACCCCCAGCTTCCCTCCTTTGGAGGATAACTGTTTTTGTTGCAACCCTGGCTAAAGCTTGAAAATCTATTCCTGTATGATTGTGATAACGGTGGTCCTCTGTTGCAATTAAGGCATTAATTACATGCGGATTGAGTTCCTCGTAGCTAACCGGTATTCTATTTTGAACGTAATACCGTCCTAATTCCTGTCCATCTTCAGCAAGTACTGTTGTCGCCAGACTAAAATTGGGATTTTCCAATTCTTCAAAAGTTGGTAGCTCCTGACGCGAAATCAAGAAAAAAAATATAGCAATAATCACCATCGCCAAACCAAACAAAATCCACAATTTGGTTAACCATTTTTTAAATAATGGCTGATAGTCATCAAATTTATTCTTATTTAAATCCTCACTCATTTGTTTTTCTTGCTTTATACCTGACTTGAGATTTTAATCATTAACGACAAATCCTGGTTTTTATTTACAGGGTAAAGAGGTTGACAGCTAAACTAATCTCTAATAATCAGTTCGATAAAAGTTAATAGCATCTTTAATTGAACCTATGGGTACTTTCAAATCATATTCCACATTACCTACTTCGAGAAGTAAAGTAAACAGGGGTTCTCTACCAATATTCTTTTTATCCAATTTTATATTTTCCAAAACCTCGTTATAAATCTCATCAGACAAATCAATTTTGGGGAAGAATTTCCTGAACTCATTCAATATTTTTTCCATCCACTCTTCTGTATGATTGTAATATAATTTTGACAGATAACACTCCATAATCATACCGGCTGCAACAGCCTCCCCATGTGTAATCCGAAGTTGCCTTTTCAAATAAGCAGTTTCTATGCCGTGACCTATAGTGTGACCAAAATTTAATATTTTTCGCTTTCCCTTTTCAAAAGGGTCTGTCTGAACAATTTGTTTTTTAAGTACTATTGACTTTTCGATTAAGGGCAAAAGGAGTTTTATATCAATTTTGTCCATATCTGTAATTTGATCCCACAGATTGTAATTCAGGGTCATGGCATGCTTAATTATTTCAGCAAATCCCGATCTCAATTCGCGCTCCGGCAGCGATTCCAGAAATTTATCAAAAATAAAAATATCAATAGGGTCTTTAAAAACACCCACTAAATTCTTATAACCTTTAAAGTTTACCCCTAGTTTTCCACCTACCGAACCATCGACCTGGGATAGAAGTGTAGTAGGAAAATGAATAAAATCAAATCCGCGCATAAAAGTAGCCGCACAAAATCCCCCCATATCGCACACCACGCCTCCACCAAGATTGATCAGGAGTGAATGCCTGTCCGCTCCAAGTCTGATAAACTCATCAAAAATGAATTGGCAGGTATCCAAATTTTTGTACTGCTCCATACAATTGGGTATCTTGTTAGTATCTGAAGTGGTCTTGTTATCACTACAGCAGTTACCATCCTTATCCGGTATGACAATGGTTTCGTATTTCTTGATTTCAGAGAGAATCAGAAATTCTTCCAAACAATAAATTCGGGAATTGATATCCATCAGTATGATGATTTTGGAGTAATCCTTTATGCTTTCACGGAGGTTATTCCATTGGTCATCTAGATAAATACTATAATTTGGTAGTCGTATATTTTTCATGTCAAAAAACCCCAATTGGAGCGTGGTCTACAAAGTTATCAGATTTGAATCAATTTTCATTAATTGCTGAGAGATTAATCAAATAGTAATAAGAAAATTAGGAATCACCCTCAAAAAGTTGATCCAGAGACCATGCTTCGGGTCTGCACGCAAAAAGCTTTTTTGTGCGACTCCAGGTATCCTTGAATAAATCAGAATGCCGATAGTTATTCAGCGCCGTTTCATTCTCCCAAACACTGTAAGTAAAAAAGATACTGGGATACTTTTTGTCCGAAAATAATTTCAAGTGCTGGCACCCCTCGAAAGCAAGGATTTTTTCTTTAGACTCGTCAAAAATCCGGAGAAAATCCACTTTATTTTCTAAATTAATGGTGAGCTTAACTACTCTGGTTAACATATTTTACCTTATAAAAAGTGCAAATATAGAGAAAACAATACTTCAATTTAGCAGGGATGCACCAATTAAACAGAAATTTAGATGACCTAATGCTCGATATTATTCAGAATACCAGGTAAGCGTTTCTCCAAACAATGGTCTTCCTATATAGGCTCGAATGACCACTTCATTTTTTGAAAAACTATTCAACCTGCAGTTGTAAATTTTTCCATTGTCCACGTCGAGTATAGAGCCACCTGACCACCTGCTCCCATCCCATTTAAGCCCCCAAATGAGGTCCATACCCAATAGTTTTTTTCCATCAAACCGTTCCGGACAGTTATTGCATTTCGCATCCTCATGACCTGAGCGAACTGTTTTTATCCTGGCTCGGAGTTCATTTCCTCTGCGATAAAATTCAATTTCAGAGCGCATCTCTCCACTTTTATCATCCAAAATTTGATAAACTGCATCAGGGAAGTCAGGATTGGTTTCAATACTGCCAAAGGAAGAGGCTCCAAATAAAAAAGGCGTAAGAAATGAAATGTAAATGAAATAGGATTGCAAAATTGATATCATCAGTTTAAGGTATTTTTGTTTAAAGTAAATGTTCTGCGGGAATCCAAAGGTGATTTTTAAATTTCATTATTTTATTGTTATTCACCCGGACACCCTCTTTTATCAGAAGAGCTGCCATAATGCCCTCCCCATTGAAATGATTTCTTCCCGATAGTTCCCCCTTTCGGTTGACTACGCGATGTGCAGGAATATCGAGGCCCATTTTATGAGATTGATTGAGCGCCCAACCTACAGATCGAGCAGAACCCTCAGCAAGATAATCTGCTATAGCACCATAGGTAGTTACTTTCCCGTATGGAATGAGTTCGACTACTTCGTAAACCCTTTCAAAAAAACCCATTGTTTAACGATAAATGTTTGATGAATTTGATAGCTGCCCACCGAAAATAGAAGCAATCAATTTTCACTGCTTATCCTGTAAAAATTCATTTTCTTTAACGCAGATATTTGTACGTTTGTTTTCAGGAGGAAATCAGCGATGAAGGTTGTAAGATTAAAAATTAGACGAGTCGAATATTATTAACTTTTGTTTAAATTTTTTACATTTGCACTAGGCAACAATTTTAATAGTAAAAGTATCTTTTGCGTTCTATACCCACTTTGAAGACCACCCAAATCAAAAAAACTAATTGGGTGATTATAAAAAAATTTAAGTATCAGTTGATTTGCATTCTTGCTTTTTCACTTCCTTTAAATTTACTTAAAGGCAATTGTGAATGTAGTTCCTGCCCCTTTCATATCAATCATGTAGGTCAAAGTTCTTCTACATTGACAGTAAGTGGGGCTACAAACAATGTTTTAGGTCAGAATGGTCAAAGACTCAGAGGAGTTAGAATTAACTTTTGGCACGATGCAATAAGAGAGTGTCATTTGACTTTAAGGGCACCTGATGGTAGTGAGGTGAAATTATTCAATCAACCACCTCTAATTCAATGGTGGCGAAACAATATCTTTGAAATTTGCTTTGTAGACTGTCAGGAAGATGCTGACCCTGATCCGGGTTTTTCTGCCAACTTTGACCCTGATGAGTTTTTTGCGAATGAGAATTACTACGGCGTTTATTATCCTTTTGATCCCAATGAGTGCCTAAGTAATCTGACAGGATCGGTCAATGGAACCTGGACGTTGATATGGGAAGATTTTGTTGGTGGAATGGATGGAAATCTTTTTTCATGGAGTCTGGAATTCGCTGACAATAGTGGCACCAATTGTTCAGATGCATGTGCACTGTCTGATTGTCATGCAAATGGAGGTGAAATTGATGGTGCTGAAGGACTATATTGTACCGGAAGTCCCGATTTGTTTTTCATTATGAATGTTAATCATCAGGGAAATGATCCTGATCCCGCTCTATATGGATATACCTATGTTATTGCAGACGAGAATGGTCTGATAATTGAATATACAGAGTTTCCTGATTTGAGCAATTTCCCCACCGGCAACTATCAAATATGTGGACTTTCATACAAACTAGAGGACTTTCCACTCATCCCTCAACCTAATGGCAGTTATACTGTGGATGACTTGTCCGCAGACATAGGGCTTTCACTGTTTTGTGCGAGGCTGTCTATTGATTGCGAATGGGTAACTATTATTGACCCTGTGGAAGAGCCTGAATTAAGTGGGCCGGAATTTGTATGTAACGGAGAAGAGGTAACTTATATCCTCTCCCCTGATTTTGATTTTGATGAAATAGATCAGCTGGAAATTCAGGGTAATGTTATTAACCAGGATATCAATTTACCGTTGATAAATGTAAGTTGGGGCTATGGTCAAAACAACAGAATATGTGTTTCTGTTTCAAATGATTGTAGTGGTCCAATTGAAGATTGTATTGACGTAGAGGTTTATGAACCACCTGTGGTTAGCATTATTGGAGGCGCGCTTGTTTGTGAAGGAGAGGTTTATAATTATACAATAGATCCACCTACAAAGCCTGGGGAAAGCTGGTTTATTGAAATTACAGGTGGTGAATTAGTCAGTCAGGATCAAGATGAATTTCAAGTTATTTGGTATCCGCATAACGGAAACAATTTTGTTCAGGTGACTTTATTAAATGCACCCTGCCCTGAACCTATACAAGGGTTTTTGCAAATAGAATTATTTGATATTCACTTTCCTGATGATTATAATCTCCCGCACTCTGTTTGCGAGGGAGAAATAGTTGAGGCCTTTGTTCCTATTGATCCACTTTTTTACAGCTACTATTGGACCGCATATGGGGTGGAAGTAGTATCTGGTGAAAATTCAAATGGTCCTGTTCAATTTTATGCTGAGTCATCAGGAACCGCTGATATTTGTCTGGAGGTTGAGACCGTCTGTGGATATCTGGGACCGGAATGTAAAACTATCGAAATAACAAGTCCACCGGGGATATCTGATCTTGAAGTCGAGTGTGTAGGAACTGATTATATCTTGACAATAACTATATCTGGTGGTAGTGCTCCTTATCTCATAAATGGTAATACTATTCAGGGAAATCAATTTACATTGGATCCCATTGCAGGGGGTGACCCATATTCACTACTCATTCAGGATGCTAATTTCTGTGAAAATGAATTTACCGGAGTGATTGAATGTGATTGTATTGCAGATGCAGGAAGTATGACTTCTGACACCCTTGACCTGTGTGCTAGTGAGGGCTCCATAGTATGGGCTTCTCATATGGGGGGTGACACAATGGATATAAATGATGCGGGTATTTTTGTCCTGCATACTCTTTCAGGAAATAATCTCGGAACCATTATTGCAACAAGTGAAACAGGTATGTTTAGTTGGCAGGATGATTTGCAGACCGGTAGTATTTATTACATTTCTTATGTAGTTGGAGAGGCAGATGGAGAACTGATTAACTGGAGTGACCCCTGCTTAAGTGTTTCCCGTGGACAACCCATCAGGATAAACAGTATACCGGATTTTGAAATTCCCGGATTTACAGCTCAATGTTGGTCAGATGTCTCGATTCCAATAAATTCGGGTAATCAAGGTGAATTGGCATTGCTATCTTCGGGTGATGCGAATGTTGTGGATTTTGAAATTCAGGACGATCAAATTTTTATTAGATCCGACGCTCCGGCTGAACTTGTTTTTGAATACTCAGAATACAACATAAGTTGTTTCAGGGCTGATACTTTTACTGTAATGCTATGGGAGTTGCCGGAAGTGAATTCGATTGTAACACACTGTATTGGAGAGACCTTTACGGGTAGTTTTCAGATTCAGGGCGGTTCATCTCCCTGGGTGATTAACGGCCTGGAAACAGATGATCCAACGATTCAGATCGACACTTTTGATTCAGGGACTTTGCTCGAGTTTGTAATTGCAGACGCAAATGGTTGTGAAGCACAATTACTTGAATTTACAGCTGATTGTGATTGCCTGGCTTCAGCGGGATCATTTGGTATATCAGAAATTGAATTGTGTGAGGGCGAATCTATTGACATAATTAATTTACCACATGATGGAATAGTTGAAGAAGATGATTTCTTGGTTTTTTATATTTTACACAATGGTAGCTCAAACCAAATCGGAGATCTTCTTTCGATTAGTACAGGAGACCCTATTTTATGGGAAGCGACTTTTTCAATTGATTTTACCTATTATCTTACTGCAGTAATTACAACAACCATAAATGGTGAAATTGATTTTAATGATCCATGTTTGCATATGTCTCAAGGTATACCAGTAATATGGAGTACGGGTCCAACTGTTTCAATAAGTGGCGAAGAACTTGCCTGTATTGGAGAAGAAATTGTCCTAACAATTTCAAGTGAAGGTCCCCTTCCTTTTGACTTGACTCTGCTAAGTTCAGATGGAGAGCTTTTGAATTTGAATGTAAGCGAGCAGGATCAAACAATGGAAGTCCCTCAAATACCGGGAATAACAAATTGGGAAATTATCTCTGTGGAGAGTGAATGCCCCGCTGAATTTAGCGGATCATTTACTGCTCAGTTTCAACAACCTCTAGAGATTGAACTTTTTGAACCTCCGGTATTGTGCAATAATCAACTTTTTGGTTCTGCCTTAGACCTGAATTTATTGTTGGTGGAAGAAACAGAGGGGCAATGGTATGTCGGTCAAGAATTGATTGAGGACGGATTAATTGACTTTGATGGATTGGACGCAGGCTTGTATGAAGTACATTTCACTACGGAAGGTTTTGAGAATCCATGTCCCGGTAATCAGTGGGATATTGAAATAGTGGTTGAGGACTGTAAATGTCCTGCAATTAGCTTGCCTGATAGCATTTTGGTATGCTCTGACATTACTAGCGTGATCCTTCCTGAGGGAAACTGGAGTCAATTCAGTGGCAATTGGAATATTGAAAATCCCAACAATTATACATTTGTCCCTGAGACAGATCAGGAAACCATTTTAGTACCCACTGATTCTGAAGGTGTTTTTGAATTGTTTTTCACTCTTACTGATTCATTCCCTCCGGAATGTCAGACTAATTGGCTTATAACCCTGGAAATTGAAAAGGAACTTTACAGCGGTCATCAGATTGATTTTCCGGAGTTTTGCAATAATACACCCGGTGCGCTGAATTTAAATGAATTATTGGAAAGTCAATCAGATAATGGTCAATGGGTTTTGGATGGTAACTCATTGGAAGATGGATTATTATCCACCAGAGACTTTGATCCGGGTACTCATATTTTTACTTATCGGGTTGGTCCGGGAAGGGTCTGTCCTGCTGACGAGAGTCAGGTGATGTTTAATATTTTCCCTGAACCGGAGTTTATAGTTTTATCTGAAAATCCGTCCTGTTTTGGTAGTTCTGACGGTAGCATAAAAGTAGTTTCAGAAAACGAAGAGAATTCAATTGATCGGTTGATTTTGGATAATCAGGAGTTTAATGAAAATGAAATTGTTGGTTTAAATGCGGGTGTTTATGATTTCATAGTAATAAATGAATTTGAATGCAAAAGTAATCCTGAGTTCATTACTCTTCTTGAACCAGATGAACTATTTGTTTATATAGCAGAAAATATTGAGGTTATTCCGGGAGATATCTATCAGATCAATGCTGAAGTCAATTTTGATGAAACAGAAATTCAAACTATTGTATGGACAGATAATAAAGATACCCTTGGGGTTGGAAGTTTGTGGCTATCCATTTCTTTTAGTGAAGCTTTGAAATTAAGAATTGATATAACAACTATCGACAGTTGTATAGTCTCAGGAATTGTTGAAGTACTTTTAAAGAACCTGGATATTTACCTTCCAAATGTTTTCAGACCCGGAAGTGGGATCAGTAATAATGCCGTTTTTGGACCATTAGGAAAGGACTTGAGTGAAGTTTATGAATTCAGCATTTTCAACAGATGGGGTGGTTTGGTTCATCAGGTACGAAATATCCCTCCTGATGCTGTTGAACTCTTCTGGGATGGAAATATCAGAACGGAAAGTGCTGCGGAAGGGGTATATATTTACCATCTTATCTATCAAAACCTAAGGGGTGAAACGATTACACTCAAAGGTGACGTATTATTGATTCGATAAGCGGGAAGTCATCTTCTACCTCAATACCGTAACATCACTGTAATCAAACACATAAATAAATCGACCGCACATATATACAGCTGCTTCAAGAACCCAAACGAAAACGGCCTGATCGGATAACTGTTCCTCAGATATACCATCCCAACCGAAAGCAGGGTCACCAGTCTGGAATATCTTTTTCCCCCATCGATCATAGACTGAAAAATCAAATTCAATCAGATCCACATCAGGGGAAAAATAAGGTTTGAATACATCATTGATACCATCATCATTGGGGCTAAAAGCATTGGGGACATAATACGCCAATTCTAAATCTGTCGGATCAAAAAAGGCCTTTGCTGCAAGACTAAAAGATTGACATCGGTTGCTAACCTCAACAGTATATTCTCCCTCTTCCACAACAAAAAGCTGATTGGCTGTACTACCATTGTCCCAAACAATGGACAATTCATCATCAGCACCGGACATAACCTCTACCTGCAAAAATCCACCTAATTCATCGCAGTCCAATTCCAGGTCCTGAAGGTCAACCTCCAGTGGTTCTTCCGATAAAATTGAAAAAGTTACATTCTCCTCACACCCTATGGTGTCCAGTATTATTATGGTGTAAGTCCCTTCTGAGAGTTGGAAAATACGGGATTCATTTTCTTTTAATTCACCATTGACTTCAATAGACTCGATTGCACTGAAGTCTCTACCTGTCAAAACAATATCCGCAAATCCATCCTCCTCTCCGGGACAGCTCGAATGGGTCGAAACATCAACCTGCCATGGAGTGGAAGTGCTGATATGGACATGATTCATAATACCACAATCCTCCCCTCCACTACCAATTATTTGTGAAAAAGTGGTATCCCGGTCAAAAACCTGTCCTCCAAACTCAAAAACCTCACCAGGACATAATTGCACCCTAGTTTCTTCCTGTTCAAGTTCAAAGAAAGTAATCTCGACTACCTCTAACGAATCACAACCATTGACATCCTGATGGATAACTGCAAAAGTAGTATCAGAAAAAAAGGTCATCCCGTCCCACTCTATTGAAAAGCCCTCACAAGCACTGAGGTTTTTATTTATCGTGTCGGATAGCGGATAAAATAAAAGGGAATAGAATTCATTCGCCGGGCAGTCTGCTCCACTTACTTCAATGATCATTGTTGTATCTGCATAAAAATATTGACCACCAACTTCTAAACTATCCCCTGAACAGGCAATAAATTCAAAAAACTCATCTTCTGCCTGACATTCATTAAAGATGAGCGGATCGGCAAGGTAGATCGCAGCACAGAGATCTAAATCTATTATTACACTATCCTGCACCAATAACCATTCTGATGGCATGTGATCACGAGAAATAGTAATCATGTATTCCCCGAGTGGAAGATTTTCGAAGAAGTATTGCCCTTCATCATCTGTAATCATGGAATCAATAATGCTGCTACCCTCCCACAAATAGACCATGATTCCGCTGATCAGGGAATCGACAGGATCCAATACACCACTAGGTTCTCTATCTAAAAACACTATACCTGAAAGATTGGCTGTGCCGTCAAAAATCAAAACATCAAAAGGATCACTTTGTGCAGAACAGCCATTGGAATTGACGATGCCTATCTGATAGGAACCACTTTCTGTGATAGCAACCTCTGAAGGGTCATTAGGCAAACTGAGGTTTTCTCCATCTTTAATCCATTCCGTGATTTGGTATCCCACCGGCAGAGGCAGGCATACCGCTATCTCTTCGCATTCTTCCAGACATCCCTTTGGGAAAAAATTGGTATTGGGTGATGGATAGATTACCACCGATTGACTTTCAGCTCTGCATCCCCATTCATTTTCAGCAGTAACAAAATACTGACCGGCATTATTAGTTGAAAAAGTAGTACCGCTACTTCCTGTGCTCCAGAAATAGTCCAGTATAGCTTCAATATTACTTACTTCCATTTGAACTGAGTCTCCACTGCACAAAACCCCATCTGGTGTAGTTGTTATCAAGGGTTGTTCTGGAGTAGGGAAGATTCTGACATAAAATGGATTGCTAACATTTTCACAACCGGAAGTGGTATTCTGGACGGTAAGTTCAAATTGGTGCAATCCAGGCTCTAGAAATGGATTTTCAAGCCCGTCATAAATCAGAATGCGGGAATCATCTGTAGTATTCCAGCTAAAAGTATGATTGTTTTCTTCGAGAATAGAGAAAAGTTCTACCGGGGAACCGAAACAAACCATTAAGGTGTCGTTGCGAACAAGCCCTGATTGTCCTGGTATTCTTCCGAGTATTTCAGATGTCGGGGTAGGTTCATATTCTACGGGAAAAACACCGGATGTTACCAGACAATGGTTTTGATCTCTTACGCTTACTGAATACTGCCCTGACGACTCTGCAACAATTGTGGAATCCTCACTCCCATTACTCCACATAAAATCAGAGAAATTTCCTCCAGTCACGGACAGTTCCACCCAGTCACCCTCACACAGAGGAAATGGTCGGTCAGCAGCAATTTCAGGATTTCCGACAGATTCATTTATTTCCAGAGTCTCAATTTGGGAATTGGTGCACCCAATCAGGTCTTCTACCCACAATTGGACTTCAAAATTGCCCGCTGAATCATATCGAAAAAGACCGGGCTTGTTTTTGTCGTGCACAAATAAAGGGTCTTGATTATAAAGAAAATTCCATTCATAAAACCCCTGATCAAGATTAGCAAAACCCAATACTAAATCCTCAATACAGGGGGATCCCCCCAATGCAAAGCCCGCATCGGGAGCAAGTCTGACCTCTACTGTTTTTTCAACCTCTAAGGAACAGGTGACAAAATCTGCAATCAAGACCACATCATATAAGCCTGCCGAGGAATACACATGTGTCGGATTAAGTTCGGTGGAAGTGTTATTTATCCCGGATGCCGGATCGCCAAAATTCCATTCAACTCCAATGAGGGAGTCAGCATCTGCCGTCAGGATGAAAGATGAAAATTCTAATTCCTGGTTTTCACAAGCCGGTAAGAAATCAAAATCTAATTCGTTTTCAAATTCTAAGGTAATCAGCCGGCTTCTGAAATTAATTTCATTTCCAGCCATATCCAAACCACTTCCTGTTGCCCGAATATATTGATTAGAAGAGTTATAAAAAAAATATTCAACAGGATTGCCCGAAAGTAGAACGGAACTGTCACCATCCACAATAAACCACAAAACGGTACTATCAACAATACCGGAATTGATAACCTCAAATCGGAAGTTGTTACAATTGCCTACAACCTCTGTATAGACATCTATTAAGGGGTCTAAATCCCCTTCATTTTCACATTCTCCCCCACCTGAAAAAGAGCAATCCCATAGTATGGTTTCGGGATCACAATGTTCGCATATTCTGAGAAGACGAGATCTGTCATTACAGCCCGTTGGCAAATGAAGGACTTCCAAGCTGTAATTGCCCCATTCACCTACAATTATTGTGTCAGTATTAAATGCAATGGGAGTTGTGTGAAGATACCATGTGAAGATGTACTCAGGATCAAATGCAAGACTGGAAACCAACCGCACTGAATCACCATCGCAGATACCGGCAGGATCCAGGTTGATTATGTTTACCTCAAATAATGAGGTTTCCCTAATTTTAAATCTGGTTTTCCCTTGACAACCAAATTCGTCTTCCACTATCAACAAATAGTCGCCAAATCCCAATTCACAACTAGCTTGATTACAAACTTCTAAACCATTGGAATACCATTCATATGAGTTAAAAGATGCAGCGGGGGTAATGGTAACTAAACCCCCTCTACAAACTTCGGCGTCCTCTACAACTGGTTCTATTTCAGGTAGTACCTCAATTTCAAAGGCAGCAGAAAAACTGCAGTAGCGGGCACTTAGCTCCACCATACCACTTTCTTTCCACCTAACTACAACGGAAGTTGGATCTTCCTGCTCCACAATCGTACCCATTGATGGAATACTCAATTCCCAGCTGACCTCACCAATCAGATTGCTGTCAATACTGAAAAAAGACTCCGAAAATATGCATCTTCTGTCCTGTCCGCTGATTTCAATTTCTTCAATTTCGCTGATCGATAATTCTACCCAATCACTTGTGCAACCACTGAAAATATCAGTCCATTGCACCCTGATTAACTTATCCGTTCCTTCAGACCATTGTACATTAATTTCACTTGAAAAATGCTCGCTTACTTCAGTTCCGTCACTCACCTCCCAGACAATGGAAAGCGGTTCACCATCAGGGACTTCTACTGAGTAGGTGTACCATTCCCCGGGACAGACAATGGCCTGACCTTCAATTGTCGGTGCTACTGTGGTTACATCAGCAGCCACAAGAGTAATTTCTGCAAAAGGATCGCAGTAATCATCACTTCCGGGAGTAGCAGTAATGGTAAAAGTGCCTCCATGGGGAGGAGAAAAGGAAAAAGTACTTGACAACATGGTCTCTTCAGCGATCAATATGCCGTTCTCATCTCTGACTTCCCAAATCGCATTAATAGATGCTGAGTTGGATTCCAAGGAGTAAACAGCTTCCTCACCAGGACACAATCGGTCGGGTCCGTTTAAAGCCAGTGGAGTAGTCAGATTGAGCCACAAAGTATCGGTTTGGGTACAATCTCTTGTGCAATCCTCGATATAGACAGCCACCCAGGGTTGTTGTGACGAATTGAAAAAAGTTGCAGTGATTTCATTGGTTCCATTTCCTGATTGAATTACCCCAAAACCTGCAGACCAGCTAAAATTAGTCCCGTCACGATTGTCCACTCTGAAAGAATAAGTCCTCAGCGGACAAACCCTATCAGGACCCTGAATTCTCGTCTCACTTCCAAGAATAAAGATCCGTTCAGTCGTTGGAAAAGGGCAAATATCATGGCAGCCGGTAGTCAAAGAAACAGTTCCTGAAGCCCCTCCTGTCCAATGCACCTGAATAAAATCATCAGAGTGCCCTCCTCCCGAGAGAATATTAGCCGAACCGACAATATCCCACATATAAGGATCACAGGACGGATCAGCCCGATATATCACTGTATCTCCCATACAAACCGATCCTGTGCAGTAAATTACCGGTGCATCCGCATCCAGTACATGCACAACTACAGTCTTTATGTCCTCACAATCACAAACCTCACTCACTTTTTGAGACACTTCAAAAAAGCCGCTTTCATAATACTCCACAGTAAAAGAATTGCCTTCACCTGAACCTACTGATCCACCATACCACTCAATATTTTCAGCATTTGTTGTGGAAGTAAATTCAATAGATTGACCCCGACAAATCGTAATGGTGTCATTTTCTGCTTCAGGGAAAGAAGTAAAAGAGGCAACCGGCTTTTCTATTATTTCAAAACAAGTGCCCCCCTCAAAAAAACAACCCTCTCTTATCTGTCCAAAATAGCTTATCCAACCGCTTCCTTTTCCTTCAAAAAATTGTATGGTAATTTGGCGGTTATCACTGTCTATTATTTCTCCATTACCGGAAAAACCCCATTGGATTTCTTCGGGGATAAGAT
This sequence comes from Saprospirales bacterium, assembly GCA_007693915.1. GTDB lineage: Bacteria > Bacteroidota > Bacteroidia > Chitinophagales > Saprospiraceae > PWJY01. The sequence goes on from RECS01000091.1 coordinate 16,340, forward strand.
CCTTAATTCTGAAAGTGACTGTTGTCGCTTCGCAAATCTTCTGGCAATCTTGTGAACTCATAATAGTTGTAGAACCTATGCAGGCTATAGGAGATATTATTTCCAATTGGATTTCTGTAAATTCACCTCTGAATACATTTAAACTGTCTAATGGATCTCCATCAGAGGAATAAACCGTTACTGTGATTGGACCAGCATCATTAAAACAAATGAGTATCTCATTTAATTGATCAGGAAAAAGGGTATCTGTTCCTGACCCATATGTAACCACCCAAAAAGCAACATTTTCACTTCCCATTGGTGTGTAGGTATAGGTATAGCATTCTCCCCTGCATATAAATTGCGCCCCGGCAATCTGTGCCATTATATTTTCAATCTGAAAACTAAAAAACAATAGCAGAAATAGTGAGATACGTATAACCTTGTTTTGAGTGTTTTGCATAACTGGGTGACTTCCCTTTTATTAAAGAAACCTTAAAACTTAATAATGTTGCCCGAGGTAAATTTAGGAATTTCTTTTTTTAGCTTAAGCACTAACATTGTACCTATTCCACACCCTAATCCTGATAATTTCCTTACTTTTGCGCTTCAAAATAAAAGGAATATGAGTTACAGAAGCCACACTTGCGGGGAATTGCGAATTGATCATGTCGGAAAAAACGTTAAACTCGCCGGATGGGTGCAAAAAAGCCGGGACCTCGGAGGCATGACCTTTGTTGACTTGCGGGACAGGTATGGGATTACCCAATTGGTTTTCAATATGGAAACGAATGCCGGATTATGTGAAAAAGCGCGAAGCCTAGGAAGGGAGTTTGTCATTATGATCGAGGGAGAAGTTGCTGAGAGAAGCAGTAAAAACCCTGATCGCGCTACCGGAGATATTGAGATTGTCGTCAATGATTTGCAGGTTTTTAACCCCTCGAAAACACCTCCTTTTACCATTGAAGATGAAACGGACGGCGGCGACGAACTTCGAATGAAGTATCGCTACTTGGATATCAGACGAAGTCCGGTGCAGAGCAAACTCATTTTCAGGAGTAAGCTGGCTATTGAAACGAGAAAGCATTTAGACAGTCAAGGTTTTATTGAAGTAGAAACTCCTTTTTTGATAAAAAGTACACCTGAGGGAGCCCGTGATTTTGTGGTACCAAGCCGTATGAATCCGGGAGAATTCTATGCACTTCCCCAATCACCGCAGACCTTTAAGCAACTGCTCATGGTTAGTGGAATGGAACGCTATTTTCAGATTGTGAAATGCTTCAGAGACGAGGATTTAAGGGCAGACAGGCAACCCGAATTCACTCAGATTGACTGCGAAATGGCTTTTGTGGAAAGAGAAGATGTACTCAATACTTTTGAGAGCCTTACTCGTCACCTGTTTAAGGCAGTCATCAATGTAGATTTACCCGATTTCCCAAGAATGTCCTATGATGAGGCAATCGGAAAATACGGATCAGATAAGCCTGATTTGCGTTTCGATATGCCTATTCACCCATTAAATGAAACAGTAAAAAATCAGGGATTTGTCGTATTTGATAATGCAGAATATGTTGGAGCTATAAGCGTCGAAGGAATAGCCGAAGAATACTCCAACAAGGATATCAAAAAACTAACCGATTGGGTCCAGCGTCCACAAATCGGGGCCAAGGGGCTGGTTTATATTAAATATCAGCAGGATGGCTCTATCAAATCATCCATAGGTAAGTTCTTTTCTGATGAAACGATTAAAGAGTGGTTGGATCAATTGGGAGTTAAGCCCGGGGACATGTTACTTATTCTCGCAGGAGAGAAGGATAAAACCCTAAAGCAATTGGGCGAACTTAGACTGGAAATGGGAAGGAGAAAAGGTTATCTGGACAGCAGCGAATTTAAGCCACTTTGGGTAGTGGACTTTCCACTTTTGGAATGGAATGATGACAGTCAGCGATTTTACGCTATGCACCACCCATTTACTGCTCCTGCCGTAGAGGATATAGAGAAGATGGAGTCTCAGGACAGGGAAGTACTGAAAAACCTCAAGGCAAATGCCTACGATCTAGTGATCAATGGGGCAGAAATAGGCGGTGGAAGTATTCGTATTCACGACAGAAAATTGCAACAGCGCAACTTTGATCTGCTTGGATTTACACCTGAGGAAGCAGAGGAGCAATTTGGTTTTCTCATGGGTGCTTTCGAGTATGGCGCCCCTCCGCATGGTGGAATAGCATTTGGATTTGATCGCCTTTGTGCCGTAATGAATCATCAAAGCTCCATCCGGGATTTTATCGCTTTCCCCAAAAACAATATGGGTAGAGATTTGATGATAGATGCCCCTGCTAAGATCGATGAGGAACAATTAAAGGAATTGCAAATAAAGCTCGACCCCAAAGTGAAGTAATATTCAACTGCCGTAGCCAATCCTCTTTTGTTGCTTTAAAAAAATTTGTCTATCTTTAGGAGATAAAATTTTATAAAAAAAAGAAAACATGAGGCTTTTATCTACACTTTTGGTCTTGACTACTATGGTCATGGTATTGTTTTCATGTCAATCCAAAAAAGAGGAAACACCTACCCACATTACCATAACTGTTAAAGCTGAGGGTGAGGACCTGCCCGATTTAGAGTTACATCTTTTCGATAAAATTGCAAAAGCAAGTCCCAATGAGGAAAGTTTTACAAAACTTAATGCCGAAGCTCATAGTCCTGCCTATTACACCATCAGGTCAGGTAGAAACTCAATGCGGGTATTCCTCGTACCGGGAGATAGCCTGCATCTGGAATTAGACTGGACTGAGCCATCTTCCACTATTCAGTTTACCGGGGATAGGGCTTTTGAGAATCAGTTTTTAGTGGCTAAATTATTGGTTGAACAGCAAGTCGGTTGGTCCAATTTTGTTGAGCTCTATTCAGCCAATACCGATGATTTTTATGCAAAAATGAATGCCGGTTTATTGGCCTTGGATAGCTTAATCCGAGTACTGGAAAAAGATGATCAGGTGCACGAAGATTTTTTGTTTTTTGAAAGAAGATATCCTGAATACAGGATTACTCACATGGGGGCTAACTATGCCAACTGGCACAGCAGACTTACGGGAACGGATATTGAAGATTTGGATTTTCCTAGTGAAGAGGCAAGGTCAAATTTAATGGCTTTGGAAAATACCAATAGCCACCTTTTGACTTTACCGGTTTTCAGGGATGTACTTGAAGCCCAAAAAGCCATTATCTGGAAGGAATTGACTGAAGATCTCGAGGTGGAGAATATGGGTTTTAAAGAGGCCCTTGAACTAGAGTTTAGTTTAATGAGAGATTACTTTCGGGAACCTGAAGTATTGGAGTACTTAAAGTTTAATTACTTAAAGGATTTGATCATGTTTAGGGGACCCGGTGACATAGATGAGACCCTGAATGAATTCTTAGCAAATGCTCAGGAGGAGGATTACGTTGCTATTCTGAATTCAGAAATGAAAAATTGGGAGAATATTTTACCCGGTAAAAAAGTACCTGATTTTGAATTTGAAACCCCGGAGGGGGAAGTCGTCAAACTCTCAGACCTTGAGGGAAAACTTATTTATATAGATGCATGGGCTACCTGGTGCGGTCCTTGCCTGAGAGAACATCCGTATTGGGATGACCTGGTGGAAGAATACGCCGAAGAAGACATTTACTTTCTGGCAATATCCATAGACAACACCCGGGAACCCTGGTTGAGGATGTTGGGAGAAAAGGATTTGAGGGGTATCCACTGGTTTGCTGAAAATGCCTGGGAAGCTGAATTTATGAAGCATTTTAACATCATGGGTATCCCGCGATTTATTTTGCTGGATGCAGAGAGAAAAGTCATCAGACCATCTGCCGACCGACCGTCAGGTCAGATCAGAGATCTATTGGACTCTAATTTAAGTGCCATATAGTGTTTAAAAAATCCCTTTTTCAATAATGAAAAACCCCGGACCATTTTTAACTACTTTCTTTTCGGCTGTAATTACACTGAATTTATTTGACTGTCAGGTATTGGCTACCAATTCCTATGATGAAATCATTATAACTGTTCAGGCTTTCGATTTTGAACCCCAAGAGGTAGAGTTACATCTCTTCAATAAAATCGCTGTGGCTACTCCCAACGAAATAGGGAATTCCAAGATTAAAACTAAAGCATATGGTCCTGCATACTACAGCTTGCGATCCGGAAGAAATAGAATAGAGATTTATCTCTTACCAGGGGATAGCCTGCACCTGGATTTGAATTGGGGCGATCCTACTGGTACTGTTAGCTTTTCAGGAGACAGGGTAGTAGAAAATCAATTTTTGATTGATAAACACAAAGCAAAAGAGGATAATGGGTGGGCAGATTTTATAGGATTATACAGGTCTGAACCGGAGGAATTCCAAAGAAAACTGGATCTTGGATTGTATTCGATCTATAGCTTGATCGGTGAGCTCAAGTCTGGGGGAAGGGCAGACAGGACTTTTGTCCAAATGGAAATGCAATACCCCGATTACAGGACAGCTTTGATGGCTGCAAACTATGTGCAAAATCACAGCAGGTTCAATCAGGTTCCACCTGAAGATATAAATTATTCCGAGGAGGAGGCTCAACAAAGCCTGTTAAATCTTGACAACACCAATGTTGATTTATTACCACTACCTGTCTTTCGGGAAGTACTGGAACTGCATAGAAGGTTAATTTGGGAGAAACGAATGAATCAGGAAGTTTACGGACAGGGATATGATATAGTAATGAAAGAGCGTTTCAGGGTTTTGGAGAAAAATTTTGAGTCCGGAAAAATAGTTGAATTTATCAAATTTGACTATTTGAGTTTTCTACTGAGAAGAAGTGGGCCAGGAGACGTTGATTCTCATTTTGCAATGTTTTTAGCTGAAACGGAAAATCCGGTTTATATTCAAGCCATGAAAACGGATCTAAAGGTTTGGGAACCCATACTACCGGGAATGCAAGTCCCTGATTTTAAATTTGAAAATCCCGATGGTGATGCGATCAGGCTATCTGATTTAAGAGGCAAAATGGTTTATATAGATGTCTGGGCAAGCTGGTGTGGTCCCTGCCGGCAAGAAATTCCACATTGGGATAAGCTTGTTGGAGAATACAGCGATCGAGATATTTACTTTCTTGCTATTTCACTGGATGCCACGCGAGAATCATGGGAAAGTATGTTGAACTCAAAAGAAATGAAAGGCATTCATGTTTATGCACCCGGAGTTTGGAATTCCGAATTTGCTAGGCACTTTAATGTGCGTGGAATTCCCCGCTTTATTCTCATTGATGCAGAGGGAAGGGTAATTCTACCGCAGACTGAGCGACCATCCGGCAACATCAGAGAACGACTGGATCAATTGCTTAAATCCTGATAAATAGCAAATGAAAAATATATTCACATCACTCATGCTTTTCTGCCTTCAAAAGTTTCCTCTCAGGAAATGGGGAGTGAGCGTATTGATGTTTGTTGGAATGTTATTTTTCTCCTTTCAAGGTATTGCCCAGGAACACGTATTTGATCAATATATCAGAAACTCCAAGGTGGGAACCCTTTCCGTATTCATTGAGGAGAATCCATCCAAAAAGGAAAAAACGGTCAGAATAGAATCAAAAGTCAATGTCAGTATGCTTTTCCTTAGAGCGAAAGTGGAATACGAGGGAAAAGTTATCTATCGCGATGGTAGGCTCATTACCGCAGATATCCAAATTTGCAGAGATGGAAGCACTTATCAGGAGGCTGAAACTCATTGGAAAGGGAGATATTATCTGGCAGTAATTGATGGTAATGAAAAGCGAATAAACAAAGAGATGATCCAGTTTTCCAGTTTGTTGCTCTACGCTAAGGAGCCGCGCAACATCAGAGAAGTTTACGCTGAAATAGACGGGATTTTTAATCGCCTGGAACACCTGGGTCGGGGAAGATATGAACTCCACCTCAGTGGATCGAGAAACAATTATTATACTTACCGAAATGGCAAGCTTGTTGAAGCCAAACTCGATCATTGGTTGGCGCCTATTCAATTAAAACGACAAGATTGAGGGTGGTCCTCAGACTCATTATTGTCTGATGATGTGAAAACCAGAATACTGCTGTTGGCTGTTTATAATTTGCAATATGTAGGTGCCTTTTGAAAAGGCAGAAAGATCAATGGTTTCCCTTTCAGACTTCATGTCCTTTTGAAGCAAAAGCTTTCCATTAATATCGTAAACGGCTAATTTGAATGGCTCCCCTATTTCATCTTTACCTTCGATTACAAGCATATCGCGGGTAGGATTGGGGAAAACAGAAAATTTCTGCTCCAGAAACTGCTCCTCTACATTGGTGATTACCAGAGTTTCAAAAGCATGTTGTACACCCTCTGCTACTGTACCGGCTTCATTGCTGTTAGAAGAGAAAAAGGTCTGTCCAATAGTATAGGAAACTGAGCCTGCACTAGCTTTTATATTACCTCCCGCAGTAGAGGTGGTCTGTTGGGAGTAGATGACCGTGGTCCAGCAAAAAAATAAAAATACAATCAAAAGACGAAGGAGTTTTTTAAAAACTGACATGACAATAGCGTTTATTTGGTGCTAAGATAAGAGATTTTTGTTAGGTCACACAATTATTGAATACTTTACAATATCTCAGCCCATACTATTCATGAGGTTTCGTTACGAAAAGCAAAAATGTCAATAGAATTGGGAAGCGCAAATATTTTTATCCGAAGGAATGTCAGCCCAATTTTGAGGATAACAAATTTCGACCATTTTCAATTATAGAAGATATTTTGGCTTTCCAGTAGAAATTTTGTGGATAATTCAGGTTAAAAAAGTCAAAAAAATTTATATAAATTTGATTATCAAGCAAATAGATTGTATGTTTAGGTCTATAATAAAGGAGAAATGCAGGGACAAGTGCTTGTTTAGTTTTAAAATCCATGCATTTTCATTTTTTTTTTACCGTGATCAAATATACCCCTCAATCCCAGATTAGTCTGAACTTTATTTAAGACTCCATTTCAACAACCTCTGGATCCCAAAAACAATTGGGTCCGGTCCTATGGCAAGGAATACTACTCTGGGATAAGATGGCTAAACCGTTGATGAATAGTATGACATCCAATAATGGAAGAATGAGTATTGATCTTCGATTTGTCTTTGGCGCCTTGTTCATAAAGGGCTTAGAAAATTTAAGTGGCGAGGACACTATAAGAGTTATCCAGAAAAAACATCTATATGCAGTTCTTTGTCGGTTTGCCTGAGTTTGTTACAGAGCCGATATTAGTCCCTAAATTTTTGGTAGAAGTTCGTAAAAGGTTAGGAGAACAAGGGATGAAAACTATGAATGATATTTTAATTGAACATGCACATAAGTCAGGCATAATAAAGCATAGGAAGGAGTACTCGAAAAAGGACCAGGGATCAGGTAAGGGATCGGATCAAGCCAACCTAAAAGTTAAGCAGGAGTGGCAAATAGAAACTACTTACCCAGCTACTGATCTGGTGTCACACTACTCATCAGTAGCTTTTTAATTTACGTGGGTATTGGAGTTCTGAGATTAATAGGGAAGCAGCATGAAAAGACTTTTACATTAAGTAACTGCAAGTTGCAATCAAAAATAAGCTAAGTTTGAGAACAATCAGACCGCTATCATATGGTTAAAAAAAGCGGATAGCAGTGTTTTACCGTCTTCATTACCCAAAAGTGATTCCGCGGCCCTTTCAGGATGAGGCATCATTCCAAAAACATTGCGTTTTTCATTACAAATACCTGCAATAGCATCTACAGATCCATTGAAATTGGATTCCTCTGTCAATGCTCCGTTTTCATCACAATACCTCAATAATATTTGCTCGTTCTCAATCAATTTCTCAAGCCCATCAGCACCTATGTGATACCTGCCATCTGCGTGAGCTACCGGCATTTGGAGCGGCAAAGCCCTATTGAGTCCCTTTGTCCATGGATTTACATTATTACACACCTTGAGGTGTACATTTTTGCTGACAAAAAGCTGATTTTTATTTCGCAATAATACTCCGGGTAATAAACCGGCTTCACACAAAATCTGAAAACCATTACAGATACCGTAAACATAACCACCCTCATTGGCATGTTTTACCACCTCTTTCATAACAGGAGAAAAACGCGCGATAGCCCCTGACCTCAAGTAATCTCCATATGAGAATCCACCGGGAAGTATTATACAATCATTCTTGCCAAGACCGGCTAGATCATCTTGTTTATGCCATATCTTTACTGTCTCATAACCAAGCACATCCCCCATAACATGCATCATGTCGTCATCGCAATTAGAGCCGGGAAAAACAACTACACCTATTTTCATGTTTCCATTTTTTAGCGAGTTGCAAATATAAGGTAAATAGCGGGATTTATTGATTGGTTTATGCGTCCCCAATTTTCGTTTGTAAAAGATTTGACGATCAAGTTCTTTTTTATTCACAAAAATGTGCATCGTTCTGCTTATTTTTACTTTAAAAAATAAAAGATGAATAAATATTTATTGGGTTGGATTCCTGTTTTTGTTTTACTTATAATCGGCTGTGCTGATATTAAAAAAAATGGCAACTCTGATCTTCCTCAGGTGAATTGGGGTGAAATCAAACGGGTCTACTTCGAGTCAGAATGGGTAGATGACCGCTATGTGGATATTCTATTGCCGGAAGGATATGACAAAACTGAAACCTACCCGGTGATTTATATGCAGGATGGTCAGATGCTCTTTGATAGTACAACCACCTGGAACCATCAAAGCTGGCAGATGGCGGATATCCTAAGGGAGTTAACTAAAGATGAGGGTTTAACGAAACCGATTATTGTTGGAATCCACAATAATGGTAAAAAGCGTTTTGTTGAATATTTTCCCGCAGGTGTTATTGATTTTATTCCTGATGAAATACGGGAGGAGATGCTTGCTCAATTCCCGGGTGAGCCTCTTTCTGATGCCTATCTACAGTTTCTGATAAGTGAACTAAAGCCCTATATAGACGAGCACTTCAGCACGAAAGAAGGTCCTCGAAATACCTATATAGTTGGTGCCAATATGGGAGCATTAATCAGCATTTATGCACTGTGTGAATATCCTTCTGTTTTTTCAGCTGCTGCCTGTCTGTCGACGCACTGGTTAGGTCCGGATTCTGATGATATGATTTTGCCGACTGCTTACGCTAATTTCCTAAAAGCCAATTTACCGGCTCCGATGCGCCACCGAATATATTTTGATCTGGGTGATCAGGGACTGGATGCCTATTATTGGCCTTTTCAACAAAAAATCGATAGTGTTATGATAGGGCTTGGTTATATCCCGGGTGACGACTGGCTTACTGTCTATTCTCCCGGTGACGATCACAATGAACTGTCCTGGAGCAAAAGGATTGGTTCAGCTGTGAAGTTTCTGATGCGTGATCGTTGACTGCGGCAATATCCAGGAAGCTCTCTGCAGTACATTTTTTCCAAACTTCTGCCTGATGGCGTCCATGCGCTCAAGTAGCATATCCTCTTTAAGTTCGTCCTCAAAGAGGTTGAGTTGTTTGCCTGAACTAAGCATATCCGAAAACCTCACCCCTATCAATCTTATCATTTGTCTGCGTGTATATAGTTCGTCAAAAAGTTTATCTGCATAGGCGCATAGTTTTTTATCGCCGGAGGTATAGGTAATCTTTTTTTGTCGAGTAAAAGTATTAAAATCAGCATAGCGTATTTTTACGGTGATACAGGAAGTCAGTTTTTCTTTAGTGCGCAATTCATAGGCAAGTTCGCCTGTCATTCTTGCGAGTATACTTTTAATACGCTTAATATCGAGGCTGTCTTGTTCAAAAGTTCGCTCTGAAGACATGGACTTTTGCTCAATATAGGGAGTTATTGGACTGTCATCTATGCCGTTGGCTTTTTCCCAAAGTTTGCGACCATTTTTACCGAATTCTGCTGTAAGCAAATCGGGAGGTATCTGACTAAGTGTAGCAATTTTTCTCACCCCCATGTGTGTAAGGCGAACAGATGTCTTTTTTCCGACACCCGGCAACTTATTTATTGGAAGGGGGTGTAAAAATGATTTTTCTGTACCTGCTGTTATCTGTATGCTACCATTGGGCTTAGCTTCACCTGTGCCGACCTTGGAAACCATTTTATTGACTGAAAGACCAAAAGAAATGGGCAAACCGGTTTCACGTATGATTTTCTGCCTCAGTTCTTTTCCCCATAAATAACAGCCAAAATGGCGATCCATACCTGTGAGATCAAGATAAAACTCATCTATGGAAGCCTTTTCGTAAAGGGGAGCTTCTTCTGCTATCACCTGAGTCACTAGTTCAGATTGTTTACTGTAGGCATCCATGTCACCACGTATAAAAATGGCATCCGGACAAAGATAGCGCGCCATCTTTACCGGCATAGCAGAATGCACACCGAACTTCCTCGCTTCGTAACTACAAGATGCTACTACTCCTCTGTTACTGCTGCCTCCGATAATAAGCGGCTTGCCATTAAAAGCACTGTTTCTCAAACGCTCAACAGACACAAAGAAAGAATCCAAATCCATGTGTACCACTGCCCTTTTGTACATCTTAAGACCTTTTATTGATCAAATTTACGACAATTTTTTAATCAAAAAGGCATATCAGTATCTTTTTTAGAAAAATTTGACAAAAAAAAATGAAAAACTGTCACGAGAATGAACTGGACAAAACAGAGCACACCCAATACCCACAGAACAAGATATTAAGAAAAAATAAGTATTTTATTCAGAAGATTTACCGGGCCAGGGAGTTTCAAAAGGGATGTCTTCAAGCCCACTTTTCTCAAATTCAAAAGCATTTCTAATTCTGCTATTGATATCGGGATGAGTACTGATAATCTGAAAATTAAGACCAGAAAGTCCGGGTTCTGATTCTTTGAGTTTTCTGAAAACAATACCGAGGTAGGCGGGATCAATTCCGGTATCGTACATTAAATCAAGGGCAAAAGCATCAGCTTCTCTTTCTTTCATCCGACTAAAGGCACCGGAGGAAATGGCTCTGAGAACTTCCCCTGTCAAAAGCAGATCACCTCCTGTAAATACACTTAGTAAAACAACAATCCCGAATTCAGTAATTAATTTTTGTTCTACATGATTGAGTTCAACATGAGCTATCTCATGAGCGATCACGGCAGCAATTTCTTCGTGTTGGTCAATCAGTTCCAATAGACCACGAAAAACATAAATTCTGGTACCCAAGGTAGCAAAAGCGTTGACGTCTGAATTATCGAGAACTACAATTTCATAATTAACCTTATTGACCAAATCACTTGTAGCAAAACGGTCAACTATTTCTCCAAGAGCCTCTTCCCAATTATGATCGTCTAAACGATCGAAATTGCGGGTGATTTGTTCATCGATCCAATCTGCCAGTTTTTCAGTTTGCTCATCGGGAATAAACTGATCGGGTATAGATACAGGTTTAGAGAGGTAGGAAAAAACAAGCCATGCTATGATAAAAGCACCGACTAACAAGAATGCATCTCTGAATATTTTTCCAGTCATTTGCAGTGGTTTTCTAAGGTAGAATTAAATCTGGTAAAATGCTCTACAGCTTACATCGGGGGTAAATTCACTTCTTCATTTTTGGAGTCATCATACCGTACTTTATAAGCCTGATGATAAGCTAGTTTTCCAAAAAACAAAAAGTAAAAAAAGCGTCCGTTATTAGCTCGAACAGCAGCATAAATACTAAAGCCCAAATACAGCACATTAATAAAAACAGTTGTCCACAATAAACCAAAAAACAATTGTGAAAAATCAGTTTGTGTCATAAAATTTCTAATGGTCCATATTACCATAAATCCATTGAGCAGAGTAACAGGAATTTGTGACCACAAAGATTGTAATAAATGAAACCTCACGAACCTGCCCTTGTGTTTGTTTACAAAGTAGTATATGACTGCAGCAAGTAAATTAATTATGGGCAGGGGCAGACCCGCTCCAAGGGATGCAAACATCATCAGATAAGAGCCCATAGCGTCATCCCGTTCACGTTTGCTCACCTCATTGGGTTGTGGGAGGGGATAATATTCAGTGTAATTTCTCATAGTTAAACTAAATCTGTCTCCTTAAAATCATTTTTTCTATCATCAGAATCTCCCTCCATTACCCCTGCTCTTCTGGCTACTTCTTCTTCATACCCCTCTGCACTCAGACTGAATGGGGGATATACATCTACCATATAGGACATATAAAGCCCAACTCTTTCATTGTACTTCAAAAAGTTATTCACGAACCTGAATAAGTCGAAGGGATATTTACCGGTAAACAACACCACAAACCAAGCTATAAAAGTAACAATTGAAGCGGCAATACTGAGAAAAAATAATACAAATCCGTGAGGTATCCAGACGTACAACCAACCCAATAAACCTCTTAGTAGGACTAAGCTCCTGGATGGATTCTCCAGATAGGGTACCTCGTATTCTATATGATCATCTTGAGCATTTAATCCAAAAGCAGGATAATCGTCAGAAAGGTGATATAGTCTGGCATTTACCCTGAAATTCCATCGCTTAAGTTTCAACTGATATTCAAAAAAAGATTCAGGAAACCGCCCCGCAAACAAGACAATCCAAAATGTCAAAAATTGTAAAATGGAAGACCAAATAAACAGAAAAAACAATATAAACCCATGTGGTAATGCAATGTATAAAAAACCCAAAAAGGATCTTAGCAACAATTCAAAACGGGAGTATTCTTCCTGATGTATAATATTTATTTTCATTTTCTTTGGTTTAGATGAACGATTAACAAACAACAGAAGGTGATGGCAAATATAAACGACAAAATCGGTTCTTCCAAATTTAATTTTTCAGTCGGCATAAAAAAAACAACTAATATCAATTATTTTCCTTTCATTTGTGGAACTCTTTATATTTTAAATTAAACAAAACCATAGTGCTTTGAAACTTGTACTATTTTTAAAAAACCATATTGTAAATTATAGTTAAAAAAAAGCGGTCACTGTTTTCAAAGCCCTAAAGTTTGTATTTTGTGATCGTTAATAATAATATCATGAAAAAAAAATATTCGATTCTCTTTTTCTTTATTTTTACCCTACCTCTCTTTTCCCAAGAAAATTTCAATTTGGAATTAGTGAGCAATTTTGATTACAATCCGCTGCTTGCAGACGTAACCGGATATGTAGCAGATGACAGCACGGAATATGCAATTGTAGGTGTCTTTACCGGATTTTCTATTGTAAGCCTTGAGGATCCTGAAAATCCTGAGGAAGTTCTATTTATTCCAGGAAATAATAGTATCTGGAGAGATATGATTGCATATGGTGATTTCGTATATGGAGTTGCAGATGTTGGTCAGGATGGTATGGTGATCATTGATATGTCAGGAGCACCAAACAACATAGAATATGAATTCTGGAGACCGGAATTAACCGTCAATAATCAAACCAACTTTCTCAATCGTTGCCACAATATTCATGTGGATGAAAATGGTCGGGCTTACCTTTCCGGCTGTAATTTAAATAATGGAGGTATTTTGATCATAGATGTAGATACGGATCCATTGAATCCTGAATTTTTAGGGGCTGCCCCACCCATTTACTCCCATGATAATTACGTTTTGGATAATATCATGTACAGCTCAGAAATATATGCAGGTGAATTTGCCATTTACGATGTAGCTGATCCCACCAATGTGATTAATTTAGGCTCTCAAAATACAAGTTCGAACTTCACCCATAATGCCTGGCCCTCTGACGATAATACTTATCTTTTTACAACTGATGAAGTAGCCAATGCCTTTGTTGATGCTTATGATGTCTCTGATCCCAATAACATCACTTTACTTTCTTCATTTCGTCCTAAAACCAATGAAGGTGAAGGGGTCATTCCACATAATGCGCACTATCACAATGGATATGTAATCGTATCCTGGTATACCGATGGAGTAGTTATTATAGATGCTCACAGACCGGAAAACATGGTCAAAGTGGGTCAATACGATACCTTTCAAGGATCTCCGGGTGGCTTTAATGGTTGTTGGGGTGTATTTCCATTTTTGCCATCGGGGCTAATACTCGCTTCTGACAGACAAAATGGATTGTTTGTACTTGAACCCAATTATATTAGGGCATCTTATTTAGAGGGTCAGGTTACCTCAGCTACAACCGGTGGTAATATTCCAAATGTAGAAGTAGAAATTTTAGATGATTTCCCCAATGGAAAAACAACCGGAGCCGATGGTCTCTACAAAACGGGAATACCCAAATCAGGGACCTTTGATGTAAAATTTTCCCATCCTGATTATATCGAAAAAATAGTCGAAGTTGAATTAGAAGCAGGAGAAATAACGGAATTGGATGTCGAATTACAGCCAATTCCCTGTGATCCCCCAAGTTTGCAAGCATTTAATTTTACAGTACTTGACATCCAACCTGAACAACTTGAGGTAGGTTGGGTAAGAGGTAATGGAAATCAGGTTATTGTTCTGGCTAGAGAAGGAGGCACTGTGAATGCATTTCCAGAAGAAGGAGTGTCATATCAAGCTAACAGTGCATTTGGTCAGGGTGATTTGATTGGTGACGACAATTATGTTGTTTATATTGGTTCGGGAAATTCAGTAATAGTTAGTGAGCTGTTGGAACAAACTACATACAACTTTGGTGTTTTTGAATTTTTCACCTCGAACTTATGCTATGCTACTCCTCCATTATTTGGGAATGCAACAACCAGCTCGTCCTTTGCGGATATTGAAGTGGAAAAATCAGCATCCGAAGCTTCCGCTTTTCCCGGAGATACTGTTGCCTTTACTTTTCAAATTACCAACAACGGACCCGGAGTGGCAATCAACCCTACACTCACAGATACACTGCCCGAGGCATTCATCTACCTTTCTTCAGACCCCGAGGGAACTTTTGATAATGGAGTATTTATTTGGAGTTCCTCCAGTCTTGGAATTGGTCAAAGTATAGTCATCGATCTAATCACCTTGGTAGATCAAAATGCAGAGCCGGGTGTGGTAATCAATAATGCACAAGTAGATATAGACAATAATGATCCCAATCCATCGAATAATACCGATCAAACTGAGGTCGAAATCCTTTGTAAACCGGATCATGAGTGTCAGGAAGATATAATTGTTTATCTGGAAGGAGACAGTTGTTCTGTTGAAGTTCAGTTTAATGGAGAGGGTTGTAATTTTAGCTCCGGAAATACTTTTGGCCCGGGTGAAACCTTTATTTCTTGCACTTTTCTAAACTCATGTGGAGAAGAGGATGAATGCGAGTTTACCATTACCGTTTTAGATACCCTCCCGCCAATAATATCACAATGTCCGTTGGCCAGAACAATAATCGGTTGTTCCACAGGAGAACTCGAGGAGCCATCATACTCAAATATACCCATTACAACTGATCAGACTACTTTTGAAAGTGCTGACAATCAGGGTATAGCTGATGACAACTGTGGAATTGTAGCCTTCACTTATGTTGATGAGCAAGTCACTGACTGCCCTTATGATTTTGTACGAACATGGACGATGACTGACTCCGCCGGAAATTCTGCAAGTTGTGAGCAATCTATTAACATTCAACCCTCAAGTCTTGATCTAATTTGTCCTGAGGATGAGCTAGTCAATGCCTGTCCTGACGAAAATGATCTCGAATTGGATTTTGCAGAATGGTTGAATACTATTCAGTTCAGTGGTGGATGTGATCCATTTGTTGAGCACAATGGTTTTGAGCCTCCCTCTGTTTGCGGAGGAATCGTCACAGTAACCTTTGAGTTGACAGATAATTGCGGTCAATCATTGCAGTGTAGTGCCACTTTTTCTGTTGAGGGTAATTCCATCTCCCTATTGTGCCCTGATGATATTGAAGTGAATACAGATGAATTTACCTGCACCTATCTAAATATCGGAAATGCCCTTAATCCGGTTTTATCAGGAGTATGCGGTGAATTTTCAATGGATTATTCCTTAAATGGAGCTACTGCCGAATCCGGACAATTGACTCTTGATAGTATGGAATTCAATGTAGGTAGCACAACAGTCAACTGGGAAATCACAGGAAATTGCGTGAATTTGAGTTGCGGTTTTGAAGTTACCGTTACAGATCATATCACTCCCGATATCGATTGCCCTATGGATACTTCTTTAGAGTTAAGTGCAGGAATGGATAGTATTTTTATCAATTTAGCTGAAGCTGAAGCTGAGGATAACTGCGGAATTGACTTTATTGAAAACAACTATAACAGCGGAGGTGCAGATGCATCGGACTACTATTTTCCAGGTGTCACAGCAGTTACTTTCACAGCCACTGATATTCATGGCAATTCAACCCAATGTTTAACAACTATTGAAATCTTGTTGGATGGAGGAATCAGCTTATTTACTATTTCCGGTAATGTTCAGACTTTTACCGGTGAAATGCTTTCTGATGTAAGTTTGGGGGTCAGTGGAAGTATTCAGGATACTTTCATTGTGAATTCACCATATTCTCTAAATTTTATCGAGGGCAGTAATATCACCTTAACTCCTTTAAAAGAGGACAGTTGGTTACATGGCTTAAGTACTTTTGACCTTGCGCTAATACAACGCCATATCATACATTTGGAGCAACTACCCAATCCATATGCCATTATTGCAGCAGATGCCAATAAAGATGGCAAGATCAATGCATTGGATTTGGTGCTTTTACAAAATATCATTTTAGGCAATATCAGCGATATTAATGGGGATAAGCCTTGGAGTTTTATTGAGGCTTCTTATGACTTTATTGATCCGGAAAATCCTTTGAATGAAACTTGGCCCGAGGAGATTTCCTTTAGCGAACTCGATACCAATTATTCTGACCAAAGTTGGGTAGCCATCAAATTGGGGGATGTAAACGGCAGCTGGGAAAATGGTAGTAGTCGAATCATACTTCCGGATTTTCCATTGTATTGGATAAGTGAAAGTAATGGAGAAAAAGATAATTACGTCTCTGTTATTGCAGGAAAAAGTACATCACTAAGTGCTTTTCAGTTGGAGCTGAAATTTGAAGCAAACCTTATAAACACCAAATCGCTCGACTTTAGTAACAGTGTTCTCCCCGGTTTCCAGGATGATTGGTATCATTTTACAGAAGACGGAAAAGTTCGAATTATCTGGTATCATCCTGAATCGATAAATATCAATGAGGGAGACCTGCTCTTTAAGTTGGCTTATAGCAGCTTTGAAGACGAGCAAAAATCAATTCTGAAAATGTCAAGCGGCAAAATGCAATCGCTAATTTTTGGACCTGGTGGAGCAGCTGAAAGGTTAATTATAAAGGGAATTACAGCCAATGAAAATAGTACTTTTACACTTTATCAAAATCATCCAAATCCATTCAATGATCAGACTACGATCAGTTGGCGCTTGCCGGCTGCAATGGAAGTAAATATTGAAGTCAGAGATGCACTTGGCAGGTTATTGCATACGGAGGTAACTGAAGGTGAGAGGGGATTAAATACCCGAGTACTAAGATCAGATAACTGGCCTTCAGGGGTACTATTTTACCGTGTTTCCGCTGATGGATGGAGTGCAACAAAAGGGATGATATTAAAGGAATAGTGGACTTTTCAGTTCTAAAAGGTCCTTTTACCTATGTAAAATATCCTCAGCTATTAGCTCCCCGTGATGCCTTGTATTTTCAATAAAATACTTGTTGGTGATCATGCCTCCGCATAAAACTCCGGCGAGATAAATCCCCGGCACATTGGTTTCCCTGCTGTTTTCACTGCATTGTGGAATCTTGTCCGAATCGGTTGTTAAAAGGATGCCACATTTTTTCAAAAAGGCAAAATCCGGCTGGTAACCTGTCATGGCAAAAACAAAATCATTCTCCACGGAAAACAACTCCCCTTGTTTATTTAGGACCACCTCATCAGGCTTTATCTCTTCTACCACAGTATGAAAGTATGCAGTAATGGAACCCTCCTTGATACGATTGATGATATTGGGGCGAATCCAGTACTTCACTCTCGGATTAATTTCATCTCCACGTATGCACATGGTCACCTCCGCTCCAACTCGAAGTAAATCCAAAGCGACATCACAGGCTGAATTAGCAGCACCAACTACTAAGACTTTTTGCTTGAAATAGGGATGAGCATTCCTGAAGTAGTGCATCACTTTCGGCAAATCCTCACCAGGAACGCCAAGTTTTCGAGGGCGATCGTAAAATCCTGTTGAAATCACTACCCTTTTGGCGTACCATGTCCCTTTTGCGGTTTTGATTATAAAATCCCCTTTTTTACCATCTATAGAAAAAACTTCATTGTATAGACTTAAGTCTATTTCAAAGTGTTCTGCTACTCTTCTATAATATTCCAGAGCTTCGTCACGGGTCGGTTTGTCATTGCGGGATACGAAGGGAATATCTCCTATCTCCAGCAGTCTAGAAGTGGAGAAAAAAGTCATATTGTCGGGAAAATTATACAGCGCATTGACCAGACAGCCCTTATCAAAAAGGGTATAAGTCAACCCTCTTTTTTTAAGGGCTATACCAACGCTCAGTCCCACCGGACCGGCTCCTACCACTGCTACATCGATATATTTGTTTGCTTTTTCTCTCATCTATTCCGGCTTTTTTACTCTTATATAATTTACGAGTGATTATCAAATTCAGTAGCTAGCTTGTACATATTGGGTTGTATTTAAGGTAGCGCTTAATGTTGAAGGTGCAAAGTTAAAGACTAGGTATTAACTCTTTGAAATTTTCAACATTAGCATCAGGAAAAGCTAAATTCATAGTATTAACAGTTTGATTCAGTTGTTCTTTTTTCAAATCAGTTCGATTTTTCAAAAGATTTCGCAGCCATTCAACTTGAATCATGTCAGACCATTTCGCTTTAAATAATCCTTCTGCCGCAAGAGATAATAAAATATCTCTAATAGGTGCAGGATATAAAACACAGACATCTAATACAACTGTATATCTAGGTGAATGTATCATTCGTATCCAAGGTTTAAGTCTTTTGCTTGATTGGATAAGAAATCAAGTTGAATTTCCCTTTGTTTAGCGAGTTTTTCTTTATATTCCATCATATCTTTTAGTAAAATTCTTCTTTGACTACCTACTTTTTTAAAAGGGATCTTTTTAGATTCAAGAAGTTTTATTAAATGAGGTCTTGATACATTCAACATATCAGCAGCTTGTTGTGTACTTACTTCCGAATTTGAAGGAACAATTGAAATCGTTTTTCCTTCTGCCATATTTTGAATAATAGCAGAAAGTAATGTCAAAGCCTTTTTAGGAATAGTTATAAACTCTCCGGTTTCTTGTACTTTCATTTTGATCCCTTTCTTTCGAGAAGATTTTATTCTTTGCGATACGACCTGAAAACCTTGCAAAGATCTTATTGCAATCTTTTGATCCTCTTTTGTTGTCCTTTTAATTAATGTTTCCATAATTTTATTTTTAGGCAAAAAAATCGAAATAAACGAAACAAACAAATTAAACGAAATGATTTTCAAATAACTGCTAACGCTTAGGCTATGAGTAGTTGCGTGGGTTAGCACTTAACTTTGCAAGTACACACCAAACTGAAAATCCGCGAGACACGAGCGCAGCGAACTGGCCGTAGGCAATTTTCAGAAGTAGGCTAGAACAAGCAATTACTCATAGCCATTGTTTGCCAGTAGTGTTTTTTATACGACTTTAAATTCCGATTCGTTCATTTCCACACTAAATCGAACATTTGCTTTTAATGCTCGGAATACTTTTAAAATCGTTTCTATTGTTACATTCTTGGTGTTTCGTTCCAATTTAGAGATTTGTGATTTCTGAACTCCGATTAATTCTCCAAGTTGTTCTTGAGTTAAATTCCGTTCTTTTCGGACAGATTTTATCATATCTCCAAGCACTTCCATTCGCAACTCAAATTCGTACTTGTCACGTTCTGGTGTTCCAACCTTTCCAATGTCATTATCCTTCATTTGGTCAAGTGTCATCATTTTCATCTTTTTATTCTTTGTTGCCATAATTTTAAGTTTATTCATTAAAATATTCAGCTCTAATTTTCAATGCTTTCTCAATCTCCGATTTTGGAACTTTACTTACCTTTTTGACCATTCCGTGTGTCGATAACACAAGCGTTTTGGTTTTATCCGTTTTGTCCCAAAAAGCAAAGAGTCTGTATTGAATTCCTTGATAAAGCGTTCTAAATTCCCAAATGTCGTCAGTCAGTTTCTTAAACAGCTTCGGGTCATTTTCCAGTTTCGCTTTATCCAAATTATAGTAGATTTTCTTTTTAGCTTTTGCATCCAGTGTTGACATAAAGTCAATAGCTTATTCAAGAAAAACTATTTCAAATTTTGGCTTCATTCAGTTCTTTTGTCGTTTTACTTTGATAAAGATAATAAAAAAGTTGAATTATATGGACACTTTGATGGCTTTTTGACATTAGCGGCAACATCCCCCTACCCGTAACTCCCCTAAAACATGCGTATATTTTTCATATGTCGGCAGGGTAGATTCAGGTAGAATTTTTTATTAGACCCAAACTTAAACATTTTCTATTCAACTCAGAAAATCTTTCAGAATTTTTTTAGATACTTCTCAATTTATCAGAACCTTTTTACCGCCCCAACCAAGGCTCCGGATTTAAAGGTTCTTTCCCTCGCCACAATTCAAAATGCAGCATGTGGTTACCGGAGCCGGGGTCTCTGCCTACTTGTCCAAGGCTTTGGCCGGCAGTGATGGTGTCGCCATTGCCAACATAGGTTGATTGAAGCCCTGCGTAAACTGTAAAGTAATTTCCGTGTCTGATGAGTACCATTTTCTGATCTCCCGGCATACTGACCACCGCGGTTACCTCGCCTTCAAAAACTGCTCTGATGGGGGTACCTTCCTGAGTTCGGATATCGATTCCATTGTTATTGATGGTAACATTTCTCAAAGTGGGGTGAGGCTGACTACCGAATCGCGATTGGATAATACCCCTTTCCACCGGCCAGGGTATTTTGCCGCGATTCTGCTCAAAATTACCGGTGAGTTTTTCATAAGCTGCATTTACCTCGGGTAATTCTTCTCGTCGTTCAGCTGAACGGGCTATTTCCTCAGCTATCAGTCGGTCTATATGCTCAGTAAGCTGCCGGCGCTGTTGTTGTTGTTTTTGTAAATTCTGCCTCAGTTCCTGCTCTCTGCCCTTTAAGGAGTTCAATATTTGATCCACCTCCTTCATATCCTCGTCTAGCTCATTCACTGCTCTGCGTTCATTGGCTCTCAATTGATCCATTTCCTTGAGAGACAATTCCAGTTGATTCTGTTGGTCATTCAGCACCACACCCACCGAGTCCAATTGATTTTTCCTATTGTCCATGTAGGTGCGAAACTGCCGGTTGTAGAGGTGCCTTCGGATGGCTTCATTTAAGCTGCCCGCAGAAAGCAGATGCATCCAATCCTTTGTAGTAATATTGCGGATATAAGCTATCCGCAGTTGATTAAAGTAAACTTCCCTCAGTTCCTCAATTTCAGCTTCAAGGTATTTGATGGAATCCCTGATTTCAGTTAGTTCGGTATTCAAAAGCCTGATTTGAGCGTTAATGTTATTCAAGACCTGTCTTCTCGATTCAAGTTGACGCTGAAGGGTGACCAGATTTTCTACTGTATTGCGCTGTCGTCTAACACTCTCATCTAACATACTGCGAGTGGTTCGGATATCCTGCTCCAGAGATTGACGTTGTTGTTCCAGCTCTTGTCGTGTTTGAGCCGTGATATCGCTTAGTGAAAAAAAAGCAATACCCAAAAAGAGTAAAAAGGCTATTTTATTCAAATCGGTCATATCGGCTTGGAATACTGAAAGGCAAATCGGGAAAGGTATTGACTTCGACTTCAATGAATTCACAAATTAAGCTGAACTGATCCTGCTCATCTGTTGCAGAAATACTGCGATTAAAAGCAAAAAATCCGGCATCATTGATCTCTTGATAATTAGAGTTGATGGATTCCATAAATCTTCCACTTCGGTCTGTCAAAGAAAATTTATCCACCAAACGCATTTCATTGATGTGGTAAATAACCTGAAGGGTATTGATAAAACCAAAAATTATAGCCTTTGGGTTTTCGACCTCTAATCTACTAACTACCACATCCTCAAAAGACGGACTTCCCAGTAACATCTGTTGTAGTTGATTGAAATCAATATCCAGTCCGTATCTTCTACCTACTTCGCTCATAGGCAATTTTATATACTCCCTATTGACTCTGTCGAGCAATTGAAAAGTATCCGGTGTAATCAATACTCTCCCTGCCTCAAAACCCAATAGAGTAGCTCTCACCCAAATCGCACTGTCTTTCACGGATCTGATTTGCCCCCGGAAAGAATAGGACTGTCGATCAAAACTGACTTCCATCCGCGCCCTCGCATCAATTGTTTCTGCCTGAAATTCATTTACAGCGACCTCAGCAATCAGGTTTTCCGCTGTCATCTTTTCAAGCGGCACGTCTACTGACGAACGGGCTGACTTACATGCTGAGTTAGACATGAAGAAAACGAGCAAAAGAAATATTCCTGACCATTGCCATGCCTTGGATATTCTGAAAAATTGCTCCGGTTTTATAGCGTGTTGATTATTCATCTTCTTTTTATTTTTATTGGAAAAAACCCAATAAGGAATTTCTTTTATTTTGGTGAACCTTGTCCGTCCCGCAATTAATTATTTCACCTCCTTTCTTCATTGTGTCTGGCCGTTTAATATCTGCCTTATTTCTTCAGCCTGATCAGGTCGGACTTCATTGAATATTTTTACAGCCGCTTCAAGTACGTGCCTCGACATGGAAAAATCGTACTGCATGACAACATCCATTATTTCTCCGGCTTTTTCTTGATCACCACTACCCTTTGTATGCAATGCTCTTAAAATTAAGTAATCCGGATCTGCCGCAACACTTTTTTCTATTTGATCCAATACCGCTTCCAATTCAACCGGATTTTCTTTAAATTCAGTCAGAATCCGTGCCTTCGCAATAATCAAATCGGGCTCCGGACCAAATTCTCTCAATCCTGTATCTACCAAATCTAATGCTTCCTGCACATTCTCTGATTTCAATTCCAATTCGGATTCTGCCAGCACCATATAAACCCCAAGACCGGGCTGACGACGAGACATCAAATTCGCTCTTGAAAAAGTGGTTCTAGCCATATCCAATTCACCCTTACCGGCATAAGCCCTCGAAAGATAATAGTAAAACAAAGCCTGATTGGGATAGTATTCCAAAGCCCTTTCAGTTTCCTTAAACAACATTTCAAAATCTCTCAACCTCAACAGGGTTTCCAGATAGTTAAACCACACCTGCACCACATTCGTTCGAATTTCCAATGCTGATGCATAGTAGTTTTTAGCTGCCACAAACTGATAGGAAGAGAAAGCTACATCACCAGCCAGTGCCATGGCCTCCACCCTTTCGGGATGCAGTCCGGTTAAGGTCTCAGCCGCTCTAGCCAGCCCGGCAGAAAGTTCTGGATTATAGCTTTCAGAAAGTTGAATGACAAATGGAATCAACTCTCTGATTTTTTCATCGGCATCGATTGACGGATTGGAGATAATGGAATGAATACCGGCGAGTGGATCGTCTTCCATTGAGCCTGCCATTCTCGCCAATAAAACCTGTGCCCTACTGTTTTCAGGATCAATTTCCAAAACTTCTTCCAGAACAGTTTTGGCCTTTTCTTCCTGATCACTTACCAGAAAAAAGTCCACCATTTCCATTCGGAAAGAGCTGTTTTTTGGAAAAGCCTTTATCAACTTACGATATTCATTTTCAATATTCCCTTTATCGCCATCACCTCTGTAAATACTGATTTTTTTTGCAGCCAGTTCGGGAGTCACTCCTACTCTCCTTTCAATAGTATGGAGTACCTCAAGTGCCTGTTCTCTGTCTGATAGCAGCAGCAGGTGATAGGCGCGACTTATGGCATAATTGGACCGATGAGGATGGATTTCCAATAGTTTGCGATAGGCATCTTCTGCCAGATCACTTCTGTCCATATTTGCGCTCAGATTAGCCAAAAGCTGCAACATCCACTCATTATCCGGTGCATTGCGGTGTGCACTCTGTGCTGCGTCCAATGCCCTGTCCTGTTGTCCAAGTGCATCGTAAGTTCTCGCCAACTCGTAAAGGAACACAGCATTGTCTGAATCTTGGGAGAGCAAATTATTGAGTCTTTCAGCAGCCTCGTCGTACTGACCCGTTATCATAAACATCCTCGCTTCCAGAAACTCGGTTTCCAGATTGGGTGCTTCTTCAAAAAACTCATCAAAGTCAAATTCTTGCGCAGAGATCTGTCCTCCCATAAATATGAGAAAAAAAAGCGCTGCTGCAAAGTGAAGAAGGGATTTTATCTTTTTTCTAATCATTAATCAAATCTTGAATAGTCTCCCAGGCTTATTTTCCTGGCTTTTTCTTTATATTCAGCATGGTTTCCTATCATACTATTTTTGAGGTTAACATTTTTTATCCTCGCATCGTTTTGTATAACGCTTTTTTCGACTACTGATTTTATAATGATGGAACCCTGACCAACCGTCACGAAAGGACCGACCACCGAATTTTTTATCACTGCACCCTTTCCAATAAAGCAAGGGTGTATAATTTTACTATCGATCAGGATTGCATCTGACTCAATAACATCGCTACCGGGTTTGGTTGCAAGAATACGCTCTGTTGTTGAAATGATTGCTTCTTTATTTCCGCAATCCAGCCATTCA
Source organism: Saprospirales bacterium (assembly GCA_007693915.1). Taxonomy (GTDB): domain Bacteria; phylum Bacteroidota; class Bacteroidia; order Chitinophagales; family Saprospiraceae; genus PWJY01. The sequence goes on from RECS01000091.1 coordinate 41,027, forward strand.
TCAATTTTAGCTGTAGAAAACCGAACTCCATCTTCTTTCATCAGGTCTAGTACTGATGTGATTTGAAACTCACCTTTGTCTCGAATATCGTTTTTTATCAGATAATCCAGCTTATCCGCAAATCGCTCTCCATCCCTGAAGTAGTAAATCCCGACAATAGCCTGATCGGAAACAAAAACGGGACTTTTCTCAACAAATTGAGTGATGATACCCTTTTCATTTGTTTTTACGACACCAAAACCGGATGGATCCTCCACCCGTTGTGTCCAGATAATTCCCTCCTTTTTTGGGTCAAAGGAAAAATCTGAAATAAACAAAGTATCAGCAAATGCCACTATACACTGTCCTTTTATACTCGCTTTAGCGCAAAAAATAGCATGAGCGGGACCGAGTGGTTCATCCTGATAATAAATGGAGCCTTTTGAACCATTGTTCTCTGCGATATCCAGAAGTTGTTGTTTTACTTCATCATTCAAATCGCCCACGACAAAAGATATTTCATCAAAAGGTTTTTCTAAACCCTCCGACAAAATTTCAATCAACCATTGAACAATGGGTTTTCCTGCAATAGGTACCAAAGGCTTCGGTGTAGTAAGTGTATGTGGCCGCAATCTTGAACCCCTGCCAGCCATAGGTATGATTAATCTCATCTTTCGTTTGAATTTATACGTGAATAGAACCTAAAAAAGTAAGCTTTATTTTTTACCGGTGCTACCAAATCCTCCTGCCCCCCTTTCTGTCGCAGATAATTCGTCAACTTCCTCCCATTGCAATTGAACGTAGGCGGCTATCACCATCTGTGCGATGCGTTCACCCGGCTCAATTGTCACCGCGTGATTGGATAAATTGACCAAGATCACTTTTATTTCACCGCGATAATCGCTGTCCACCGTTCCGGGGCTATTTACCACAGAAATTCCCTTTTTTGCAGCCAAACCACTCCTTGGACGTACCTGCGCTTCAAGACCTGCCGGAAGTGCTATTTTTATTCCGGTAGGAACCATATAACGATCAAGTGGCTGTAGTACAATGGGTTCATCCAGATTGGCATATAAGTCCATTCCCGCGCTGCCTTCCGTAGCATAAAATGGAAGGGGATGTTCGGATTCATTAATAATTTGGGCAGTCTTGATCATACTTGAGAAATTTATGGAAAAAATAATTCCGCAAATGTAAGAAAAATGTAACGGATGTTGACCTTTGATCTCGTCAATCCACTCCATTTCATTTCTTGTTCTTACGAGAAAAGCCATTATCAATTCCCATTCTCAACATCCTCCTTGTCCGGACCACTGATTTATTTGATTTTGGGATTTCTCTGATTGACTGTGAATTATTTATCTGCTTCTATGCACGCATGACCTCTTTGAGGTTCGGCAATTTCAACTTGCGATGGTGAATTATATGGTTCTATTTGCATCCATTCTCCATTACCAGTGTCGTAGTAAAATTAAAAAGG
>RECS01000097.1 GCA_007693915.1 Saprospirales bacterium
TCTTGCTAATAGCTTGATGAATTCTCTATGTCATGCCTAGGGCTTGATAAACTCTCTATGTGTTTCAAAAAATTAACCACATAGGCACATAGGGGACATAGAAGAATGGATTTTTCTTGCTAATAGCTTGATGAATTCTCTATGTAGTTTAAAGTAATGGTTAATGCATCGCTCTGGGCTGTGGTGAGTGGAGTCCAAGGAAGCGGCGCCGCAGGATCAACTCTTCAACGGAAAAAGTGAAAAGCCTAAAATCTGCAAACATATCTACGCCAGATGAAGTGGCTTTTTGTTCATTGGCTAAAGATTGGAAAATTCCTCAAAATATAGTCAAATAGCCTATATTTGCCGCTGGTAAAAACAATCAAAAACAGCGCATGGCAATTCTCATCAAAAATGCTACCATTGTCAATCCGGGAGGCAAAGACTATCCCGAAAAAATGGATTTATTGATTGAAGATGGGGAAATCAGTAGGATTGATAAAAATATTACGGCTAAAAATGCTCAGCTTTTAGAGATCAACAATCTACATCTCTCTCCGGGTTGGATAGATATTGGGACACAGGCAGGAGAGCCGGGATATGAGCAGCGAGAGACTTTGGAAACACTGGCAGCTGCAGCGGTTAAGGGAGGATTCACAAAACTGGTTTTGGCACCAAATACTGACCCGGTAATCATGAGGAGAGCTGAAATTGATTCACTCATTAAAAAGGGAGAAAGCCTGGCTGTAAGCATTCTACCTACCGGTGCTGCAACCGCTGAGTGCAAAGGAAAAGACCTGAATGAATACATGGATATGGGAAGCTCTGGAGCGGTGGCGTTTACTGACGGAAGGAATGGTCTGAGAGATCCTGGCTGCCTAAGTAGGTGTCTGATGTACGCAGAATCAGCAGGCAAACCGATTATTAACAGACCTCTCCAAATGAGTTTTAACCCATTTGGGGTAATCCACGAGGGTAAAGTCAGCGTAAGTCTTGGACTAGAAGGTATAGCAACAGAAGCAGAAGCAATAGCATTACACCAGGATTTAATGGTATTGTCATATTCAGGAGGAAGGTTAATTTCATTGGGAATTAGTAGTGAAAAAGCCATAAAAACCCTTTCGGCCAATGATTCGAATCACTTTGCAGGAGTTGCGGCCATGAATTTGTTATACACTGATGATGCACTGAAAGATTTTGATACCGCATTTAAAGTGCTGCCACCACTGAGGGAAGAGGGCGACAGAAAAGCATTGATTAAAGCAATTCAGTCTGGTAAAATTAAATTCATCTTTAGTAATCATGACCCTATGGAAAGTGAATTAAAAGATGTGGAATTTGGTGCTGCCGCATTTGGTGCTTCAACCTTGGAAACAGCTTTTCAGATGAGTTGGACAGCATTAAAGGAAAAGATCAATCTGGAAGACGTAATATCACTGTTTACCTCAGGACCTGCTGAAGCTCTTGGTATGGAGACTCCTCAAATAAAAGAGGGTGAAATTGCCGATATGTGTTTTTTCAATCCTGAAGGTGAAGAGATTGTTTTACGGGAGAACATCCATTCTTTATCTAAGGCGGTACCAGCGCTCAATAGTGAACTAAAAGGAAAGGTTTTTGGAACTTTAATCGGAGCTAAGCTCAATTTAGTCCATTAATTTTTTTTAAAAAAAAAACTAATATTTGTAATTTGCAGAAAATACTTAATAAACCAAAAAAAACCTACTATGGAAAATAAAGTTTCAACATTCAATACGGCAACGCGCTATGGACTTTTTGCAGGTCTGATTTTAATTGTATGGTCATTAATAACAATGGTGCTTTTTGATCGATCAAGCTTTATAGCATCATTTTTAGGCATATTAGTTACAACTGCGGTGACAATCGGGTTGTCTGTAATGGTCATTAATTTCCATCGGGACAAAGAACTTGGGGGATACATAAGCTTTTCAAAAGCATTTGTAGTCAGTATCCTGGCTATTCTTATTGCGGGAGCTGTTTCGTCAGTATTTTCCATTGTGGACAGGGTCATTATTAGCCCGGAATTTTATGAAAGTGCAAAGGACGAGATGGCACTTATGTACGAAGATATGGGAATGGATGATGAGGCTATTGACATGGCCATTAGAATGGTCGAGGTCGTTCAATCACCAATTGGAATCTTTTTTACAGGTGTTTTGATATTCGCATTTTTCGGAGCCATAATCTCCCTCATTACTGCGCTTATCTTAAAGAATGAAGAACCAACACCTGATTTTTAAGAAGAGAGAAATATGTTTGACGACAACAAGAAAACAGGGGTCATCTGCGGATTGACAGTCGGGATTTATATGTTTTTATTATGGATGGTTCAGAAGGAGCTCCTGTTTAACTTATGGGTGCTTAATTTGAGTTGGCTACCTTATTTTTACTTTATTTTTATTTCTATAAAAAATCACCACCAAAGGCAGCCCGATTCTGATTTCAGGTCCATGGTTAGAGCAGGATTTATAGTGTACTTAATTGCGCAAATCTTTTGGTATATCACCTTTTACTTGTTGTTTTTTGAGATAGACCCACAACTTAGGGAAATACAAGCGGAAATAGAATTGGAAAGAATAGAAGAATCAATAGGCATTTTAGGTCAGGAACGAGCTAATGAGATGGCGCGTTTACTTGAATCCGCCGAAGGAAAAATGCGTCCTAGAGACCTCATTAGACAATTTATCCCATCTTTACTGCCGGGTTTTATTATTGCTGCTATCTTTGCATTAATTGTAAGAAGAGCATCTGAATAAATGGATATTTCAATCGTCATTCCGCTTTACAATGAAGAAGAGTCACTTTCTGAGCTACTCTGGTGGATCAAGGAAGTAATGGACGACTTTGGTAAAACCTATGAAGTGGTGCTCATTGATGATGGAAGCACTGACTCTAGCTGGATAGAAATCTTAAAGCTTAAAGAAATTTACCCACAAATAAAGGGAATTAGATTCAGAACCAATTATGGTAAGTCTGCAGCGTTACAAAAAGGTTTTGAGCATGCCGGGGGAACAGTAGTGATCACCATGGATGCAGACTTGCAGGATAGTCCGGAGGAAATACCTGATCTATACCAAATGATTATTGAAGACGATTATGATCTTGTTTCCGGGTGGAAGAAAAAAAGATATGACCCCATTACTAAAACAATACCAACTAAACTCTTTAATTTCACTACCCGACTAATATCTGGAGTAAAGCTAAATGATATCAATTGCGGACTAAAAGCCTATCATCGAGATGTCATAAAAAATATTGAAGTATATGGAGAAATGCACCGCTATATTCCAGTTATTGCCAAGTGGGCAGGCTTCAGAAAAATAGGAGAAAAAGCAGTGCAACATCAGGCCCGTAAGTTTGGGAAAACTAAATTTGGTGCCGAAAGATTCATCAATGGATTTCTCGATTTACTTTCCATCACTTTAGTTGGAAAATTCGGAAAAAAACCCATGCACTTTTTTGGTCCCCTTGGAACACTTTTCTTTTTGGCAGGCTTTTTAATCTTAGTTTACTTAAGTGTCCTTAAGTTCGTCTATGGAATGGTTCAGATGACAGACAGACCCCTTTTCTATTATGGCCTGTTATTCTTTATTTTTGGAGCACAATTATTTCTAACCGGCTTCTTAGCCGAATTGGTTTCCAGAAATTCCCCCCGCCGAAATGCTTATTCTGTCAGGGAAAAGCTGGGGTTTGATGCTTAGCTTTGACTTTTGATCACGTCAGTCCACTCCATTTCATTCCGTGTTCTTACGAGACAGGCTTTTGGTCTTACTGAAAGTGGTGGATTGACCGATAGGGTTTCTCTTTTAAACTGATTTCTTTTCCTTCCTTCCTGCCCCAGTCTTCCAAAAACGCAAAACGAGTTGCTCAGCCAATAATGCCAGTAGTGCAATAATTATACACCATTGCCAGAATTCTTCACCCCTGCCTGCAATAGCCAGTAGTGATCCTCCTGCTGCGGTAGTAATTCCAAGGCTGACTATGGTCATATTGTTAGGAATAACTTCTTTAAGTCTACTGATATCGTAGCTTTTAATTGCGCTTTCTCTTCTGTCGAAATTAAAGGCAGCTTTTTTTATCAACTCATCATGAAAAAACACATCATAAAATCCGGGATTCCTTACTTGATCGTATACATTGAGTAGTATATTACGCCCTCTACTCTCTATTCCGGGAATAAATTCTCCATCTCCGTCGGAGATTCGAAAATGCGGTTGTCTCTCCGGTTGAGTATTTCTCACAGAAATTATCCGATCTACACCGAGTGTATAAGCTATGCGATCATCCGTTCCGGATGCAATGGCTGCCCTGTAGAGAAGAGGTACAAAAATCTCACCGTTTGAAACCAAATCATTCCATTCAAGGTCAAGTGGAGAGGCAGAAACAAACACTGAGCCGGCTCCAAAATTATACTTTGACACGTAGGGATTGTTATCTCTAAAACTCATTAATGGAACGCCTTCTATTATTCCTCCCCTCGGCAATTGAAATCTACCAGTGGCTTTAGGCAAAGTAAGATCCGCACGTATTTGCTCAAATACTCCCAAAAAAACAGGATCTTCCATATTCAGACTTCCCACTTGAAACTCTCCCGTTGACCAATTGTCCATATTTCCCATACCCAAAGTAGAGGTGAGCGCATTTACTGCTGATTGACTCTCGTTTGCTGCGGGAAAAACCAATAAACTACCCCCTCCCGCAAGATAGTTACTTAATTCAGCTGCAAAACCAGTAGAAATCTGATCGAGTTCATTGAGAATAATCAGCTCATAATTGGACATAGCACTGTAATTAATATTAGAAGAGCTCATCAAATCTTCACTCATATAAGGAATTCCTCTAAATAAAGCAGAAAGGAACCTATTTGATTCAATTCCACTATGAACCGTCAAAATCCTAATATTATCGCTGACATAAAAACTCAAATGGTACTCGTCGTCAAACTGAATGGGATAATCGGTGATAGAAAGTGTAGCTTCCTGCCACCCTGTTTGATTGATCGTAAATGAAACAGTATCAGTAAGTGTTTCCAATGGTTCCAATGATACTCGTCCTGCCGGTCTCCTTTGATCACCAAATCGAAGTTCCATATTTACTTCTTCAGCATTGGCAGGATCATGATTGGTTAGTTGAACTAATAATTTACCAGTTTGATTGACAATTTGAACCGGTTGTGAAAACCATACTGAATCAATGCTAACGTTAGCACTTTCAAGTGATTCCAGATGAATTAAATTAATATTGGCAGTAGTATCCTGAATATTTTCAAAGTCAGAAATATTTTTTTGAAAATCAGAAATGATATAAAAGACTTTTTGACCCTCCTCAAAATTACGCAGAGCGTGTTGCTGCCGCTGATAGACTTCAGAAATTGTTCTGACTGCCGGTGATACTTCGATTTCGTCAATCAAATCCAGCGCCTGCTCTCGGTTATAAAGTCGCTGATGTCTGTTTTCAAAGTCACCCGTCAACAAGTGGAATTGATCGGACTCACTGTAGCTGTTAATTATTTCTCTCGCAGTAAATCTAGCATTTTCAAAGAGACTAATATCCCTACCCATTGAGCCCATGCTAAATGAGTTGTCAATATAAATACTGACCCCTTTAGTCCCGGTCACTACTTGATCCGAAGTAGGAATAATAGGTTGGGCAAAAGCAAAAACTAAAAAAGAAATCGCCAACAATCTCATCAACAAAACCAATAAATGCTTGAGTTTTCTACTTTGCTGACTAGTCTCTTTTATCTCCTTTAAGAAGGCTGTATTACTGAAGTATACCTTTTTGAATCTTCTAAATTGAAAAAGGTGGATAATAATAGGAACTGCAAGAAAAAGCAGACCCCATAAAAATTGTGGGTTTACAAACTGCATATAATTACAAAGGTAAAAAAGTAAAACAACAGTATGAACGCAAAATCATGATAGTTGTTACAAAATTTGATCTATGTTGATTAGCGAATTAAAGTAATGCTTTTAGAAATGATTTTTATAATTCCATCCATTTCCTCAACTTCAACCATCGCAAAATAGATTCCCGGAGGTGCCTTTTCTCCGTTTATTGTCCCATCCCAACCAAAGCTATCATCATTGGGTGGAAAATTTTCTCTCGAGAAAAATACCTCTCCCCACCTTGAAAAAACAGAAATTGAATGTATTTTATCCACACTTTCTGAGGCGTAAACTACCAAACGATCATTAATGCCATCATCATTGGGAGAAAAAGCATTGGGAATATAAATTTTTGCCGAGTCTCTTACTAACCTCAACCAGCTTTCAGTACTTCCAACACAACCTCCTTCACTAATTACCTGAACTGAAATCAATTGGTCTTCGACTATGGGTCCCACCTCAGGATCATGGCAATTTTCACAACTAAACAATGCTGGCGGCTCCCAATTATAATTCAATAGTCCTGGATTCGGGCTCAGTATTTCAAGATTGAGCTGAAGTACACCTCCTGAACTGACCACCAAGTCTGCAGGTAATGAAATTGAAATAGAGGCGCGAAGATCTTCTAATTCCACAGTTAATACATCAGATTCACAGCCCACTGAATCTCTAACCATCAAATCAAAAAATCCGGGTAAAAGACCTGAAAAAACAGATGAATTCTGCCAATTTATTCCACCATCGATACTATAGGAAATAATATTACTTGACTCCTCCATATGAATTTCCCCTTCTGCACTTCTGCAATCTAGTGGAAAAAGTTGATAAGGCGGCATTTCTACTTGATCCAATTCAATCCAAATACTATCTCTAGAACTACAGCCATTCACAGCATCGGCTACCTTTAGATAATACCAACCCTCTGCATTAGCCATCAGCCTTCCAGATCCGATATCCTCCCAATCTCCGACAGAACTACCCCAGCTAAAATCTAATATACCTGAAGCAGATTGCGAACCGTTGGCATCTAGTACAGCTGGCAACTGCAAACATACGCCACAATCCAAACATTCGATCTGTGCAATGGGAACGCGAAAATCTTCATCAACAGTAAACCAAACTGAAGAACTACAATAGTTGCCTATGTCTGTTAGATTAATTTGATATTCTCCTGCCTCATTGACTGTTAGCTCAAAATCATCTCCGGAGAGTATAAGTTCACCGGATGGATTCAACCAGTCAGCTACATATTCGCCAGACTCTTGTGGCACCAATGATAATTGAGCTATAGAATCCCGGCAGTTAATCAAGCTGTCACCAGAAATGAAAAAACCAGGTAAGACTATGTCTTCAAAGACTTCAACAGAATCTACAGAGCTACAACTGTTGGAGGTATTGCTTACTGTCAGGTAATATATACCGGCTGCATTTACTAAAGGATTCGGCGAACTTTCCCCAGAGACAATATTACCATTATTCGTAGTCCATAAAAAAACCATTTCCATTCCCTGATCAGATAGTGTTCCATCTAACTCAACTATACTATCCCTACAATTTAAAATCCTGTTTGGACCTGCATCAGCTACAGGGAGCTCTGCATTGTTAATGACTTCTACCGAGTCAATTCTCACGCAATTACTTAATGGATGAGTAGCGGATATAAAATACCAACCGGATTGATCCACAAAAATAAAATCAGCAGACGGATCCGTTAAAATATTACCCGCTACCGAATTCCATTGGACGCTATAATTAACTCCATCTGTATTTATCAGACTTAATTCTGCAATAGCTCCACTGCAATCAAGTGCACCCTGCTGCTCAATTTCAAATTCAGGCTCATCAAATCGTGCATTAACGCGAATACTGTCAGTCGAAATACAGCCATTTGACTCATTGACTACAGTAACAACATACCATCCCTCTTCTCCAATTTGAGGACTAGCCGTCTCTTCCCCGGAAATAATACCACCAAGGGGGCCTATCCATGCATAATTAAGGTCCAGACTACTATCCACTGCTATATCAAGCCTAATTAACTCATTACCACAATAAAGAGAATCAAAAGTTAAAAACTCTATTTCAGGAAAACTTAAGTCCTCTTCTATGATTAGTATCTCAGATGAACTGCATTGATTTTCTTCAAAAAGGACATTCAGTGAATAGATTCCGGCAGAATAGACAACAATACTTGAAGAATCTCCTAAGATATCAAAATTGCCATCACTAGTTTCCCAATCAAAAACCGGACTAAAGTTGGATGGGCTAACAACTGCCTGAATAAGAATCGATGAATCTATACAATTAATTACTCGTGATCCTTGGAAAGTGATCTGTGGCAAGTCATCTGCAGGAACAACAACTACAGAATCCATCCCCACACAGCCGTTCAAGCTATCCGATATATTTAAAAAATAGGTTCCCGCCTGAATAACAGTTGGAAAATAAGTATTAGCTCCGGTTAAAATACCTCCTAAAGGACCTGTCCATTCAATAAGCAAGTTAGAGGACGTGTCTGAATTACTGCCATCCAAGACTATTGAGGGTGGGCTACAACCCAATACTGTATCTCTCCCTGCATCCGCAATTGGAAAGTTGAAATCAGCCAAAACAAGTATACTATCAGAGATGGAACACCCATTTTCAGGAAAAAAAACTTCAGCCACATACCAGCCTGCAGCAGCAGTTTGAATAAATGCAGAATCAGGAGAAGAGTTGATAGTACCATCTAAAGTAGTCCAGTTAAAAACTGCTTCAAGACTGTCGGGATTTAATGAAAATCCGATAGTCCCAATGGGAATATTACAATTTATCAGACTATCTCCTTCTGGCATCAAAAATGGGAGACTATCAGGTAAACTTACCCGCACAGTATCCGTACTAATGCAACTATTTTCCTCATTAGTAACTATTAAAACATAGGTTCCCGTAGAGGCTATTGACAACAACAATTCTTCAGTAGATCCTAAAATTAATCCATTTTCAGTTGTCCACAAATAGCTGATACCTGCCCCCTGCTCACTTTGGCTGCCATCTAAAATCAAAAGACTATCATTGCAATTCCATAGCCGGTCACCACCTGCATTAGCTTCCGGAAAGTCAGCAGAAAGACCAACTTCAAAAAAGGCGGTGTCTGAGCAGCCATTGAGGAAGTTAGTGACAATTAGCTGATAGAAACCTGCTGCATTTATTGTAACTGTGGGTTCAAAGTCATTACCAACAATACTCCCGGCTATAACAGTTGACCACTGATAATCATAGTTACCCGGAGGTTCCACTTCTGCCTCCAGTGTAATTTCCGTGGCATTACAATCTAGTTCATTTTCACCCAATATGGAAACATCCGGACTCTCCCTATCCTCTTCAACAATGAAAGGCACTTCATCTGTAGGGCAAATGATATCGCCATCATCATAAAGCAGTTGCAGGATATAATTTCCCCCGGCATCTGCTTCGATAATAGGAGTGCCCTGTCCTGATACAATATTTCCATTGGTTGTATCCCAAATAAATTCAATGTGATCTCCCATGCTTGAAAAAGAGGCATCCAAAAAGATCGTACTTTCAAAACAATTGATCAATCCGGGATTGTCCACTAAAATTTCCAACTCTATAACCTCTAAGTCAAGATGAACGATTGAGTCACATTGACCGGGTCTTTCTATAGTAATAATATAGTTGCCGGTTTCTGAAAAACCTTGCCCTCCGATCTCAATAGGCTGTCCATTCCAACAAATTTTTTCATCCAAAAAAACTTCAACAGGCTCCAATATATCCACAGTAATTTCATCCTCCACTTCACAAATAGGATACATAGCAATATCATCAATAATAAAGCCATTTCCCACCGGTGATACATTACCCTGATGATTGTATATACAAAATGTGATGGTACCATCAGCCTGGGCGACCCAGTTTGCATTCATTCTGACCCAGCCGCTAAAACAGGGTATAGCTGGAGGATCGAAAATAGCACCTACAAAATCACCATCTATGGAAAACTGCAACTCAGCCTGAGGCAGAAAGCCTGAAGTTAGAGTATTGATATAGGCCTCCAGCTGATATTCAATTCCTTCCTGAACTTCAATGTATTGACACCATACGTTTTGCGGTGGAGCATTGGTTCCATTCACTATAATCATATTTCCATTATTGCCGGTATGATCTGAGCACAATGGAAAATTAGAAAAAACGATATCAGGAGAGTTAGCAACTGCAAAAGCATTACCGGCAGATATATCATCCTCATCGTATTCGTAATCACTAAAAAAACCTGCATAACCAAAATCAAAATGGGTATTATATACTATATTATGGGACTCAGATCTTCCTGTTAACATAAATACCGTGGGATTATCAGGAACAGTGGCCGTACTATTTAAAGAAAAGGGATTTGTTACCAGATTCTGAGGCTCCCAGAAAAAGTCATAAATTTCACCACTCACTGTACCGTTGAGCGTAACCAAATCACCCTCATTACACACAAATTGATCCTCGCCGGCATCCACCTCCACCTGGCAGTCTCCTTCTACTAAAAAAACAGCCCCAAAAATTAGCGCTTCAATTGCCCCTGGTGGTCCTGCTGCTAAAACCGGTGTGGGCTCATCAACAATATGAATAATAAAGGGCTCTTCACAACTACCAATGTGTTCAAATTCAAATAGCAAAACCCCTACTCCATTACCAATCGTTACCGGAGGACCTCCTGAAGCCCAGAAAACTTGGACGACTCCTGGAGTGGGTATAGTAGTTGTTGTGCCGGAGGGAAATAAATCCTGAAATCCGTTATAACTTACTCTGTCACTGTCATACTCCAGAGTAAAGGTAAGATTATTTAATCCGGCAAAATTATTGACATACAATTCAACATTAAATGAGCCATTACATGGTACCTCTCCATTTTTAACTACTAATTCAACTTGAGCTGATAAAACTTCTAAAACAAATACAAATACCAAGAGAACAAGAAAGGATTTCTTACCTCCTTCTTGAAAGTTAATTGAAAGTTTAATTTTTGAAATATCGTGTACTGTCAGCCTCATAGAACAATGTCTATAAATTTCAAAGATAAAAAAAGTACAGAACCTATTACTAAAGTAAATAAATTAGCAATTTATCCTATCTGGATTATTAGACAGAATTAAAGTCAGATGGATTTTACTTGAGTATTGTCACATCACCAGACAATTGAATTATTTCACCATCAATGAGTTCCAAACTAACTACATAAACAAAGACGCCATACTCTGCTTTCTCCCCATTGACCACTGTACCATCCCAACCATAATTATCGTCATTGGGAAGGAAATTTTCTCTACTGAATACCTTTTCGCCCCATCGATCAAATATATTCCACTCTATTACCCTTGCAACGCTTCTGTTGGTATAAATAATAAGAATATCGTTTATCCCATCATCGTTCGGGCTAAAAGCATTTGGAATAAAAACCGCGGGATCTGAGAGTACATCAATAAAAATTTCAGCTACAGCAGGACATCCTCTTAAGTCTTCTACATAAAGCTGATATGTAGTCGACTCTGTAATTTCTACGGATGGTCTGAGACAATTCGGGCAATCCAATCCTGTAGGTGGCGACCATTCAATCAAACTGATATCAGAATCTGAAACATTAAGTTGAGTTTCCATTTCATAGGGTTGACCAAAACTCAGGGTATAACTTTCAGGAAGACTGACTATCAATTCTGAGGGTTCATTTATTGTCAATTCCCTTTCTATTGTGCAGCCCAATGCATCTGTAATTAGTAGATTATAATCCCCTGGAGAAAGTTGGCTAAACACTCCATTTTGACTAATTGAATCTGCTTGGGTACCCTGCAGTTCATATCGATAAGGAAAACTACCACCTTCAACCGAATAAACAGTAAGCAAACCCAAGTCACCGGGACAAATAGGCTGAACTACTTCCATATCAATTCCCTCTGGAAGGTTTTGCCCTACTGTAACAAAATCTTCAGCCTCACAACCATTATCCAGATTTACAATTCTAACTGTATAAATCCCGGGAGCAACAACCTCTATTTGAGCCTGCTCATGATCCCCTAAAATCTCCCCTTCTGAGGTTGTCCAATTAATTTCAAAATTATCTGAATGATTCGATGAAGCAGCATTTAAAACTACCGAAGGATTGTCACAGGGTATAAGTTGATCTTCCCCTGCGAAGATATTTGGCAAGTCAACATTTTCTTCTACTTCAACAGAAAATGACACACTGCAACCTGTCCTACTTAAAGTCAGTTCTAGCTCGTAAACTCCAGGTGCATCGACAGTGATTTCACTAGAATTTAGACCGGAAACTATATTTCCATTTGTAGTGCTCCAATCAAATTCCAGATCTGCATCAGGAGTTGGTGAGTTTGCAATTATGTCCGATTGGTTGATTAAACAGGTGAGCTCTTCAGGTTCATTAAATTCAGCTACAGGTTCTTCAAAATCACCTTCAACCCTAACGGACATTGAATTCTGGCAGCCATTCATCTCATTTGTCACAGTTAGAATATACAATCCCAAACTACCAGCTTCAACAACTATCTCATCATCAACCCCAATGACAGATCCACCATCCTCGGCTTGCCACTGGAAAGAAATATTCGAACCACTTTCTGAATCACTACCATCCAACACCACTGACTCCACCACACAGGTGAGCAAATCGGGTTCTAAAATATTTACCTCGGGCAAATCCTGATCTATTTCTACCGTAACACTAACAGTATCAGCACATCCTGAAATTTCATTAATTCCTATAAAATAATATTCACCAGCCTGAGAGACGTTTACCAACAACTCATCTACAGCAATCAAATCCCAATTTGAGTCCCTCCATTCAGTATTGGTAACCAAATCTGGTTCCTCAATTACACCCTGTATTCCGGCAGTTTGGTCTTCACACGAAATAAAATCGAGTGTTTCAGCAGAAATTCTTGGCAGCCCGGGTGCAAAGTCTAAAATTATCTCAGCAAAAGGATTGGTACATGAACATAAAAAGTCTAACTCATAAACGATACGCAGTGGTCCGCCGGTAAATCCATCTAAAATTTCAACAGGTATAAGTACAGAGTCCTGAAATGGTGGAATAACAATTTGATTAGGAAGGGGGACAAAGTCCACACCAGGAACTGCGGTACTTAAATCCGTAGAAAAATTAAAATTGACCACAACAGAGTCCTCAAGATTTCCCGAACCTATCCTACTGAGGACAAAATATGCTTGATCTTCCAAACACTCATCGAAAATAACATTACTACCAGTACCTTCAACATTGGACTCCAAAATAGAACTTGCTCCGGCATCGAAACTTCCAGCCTCCAGAAAAACAGCAGAGTCATAATTGGCATCAATAACATCTCCAACAACCATTTTAATGGTATAGGTTTCGCATGGAATTACAACAGCCGTAGCTTCGAACACCGCGGTATATCCATCAAATTCAATCAATTCAATAGCCACACCATCTGTCTCCAGCAAATCACCACAAGTTGCCTCATCACCGGCGCCCTGAGGTTGTCCTTCTGGAGTATTATCAAAGTAATATTGGCTATTCAACTCTCTGTTGACATTATTTATGGCAACAGCTTCAGTAGTTCCAGGGATAAGTGCTATATTTTCAGCCCCATTAGTGAAAGGACCATCAATTCCAGGTCCGCTGATAAAAAAACCAAAAACATCATTAAAATTATCTCCAACCCATTCACAATACTCCTCTGAAGCAAAAACATAGCGGAAGCGAACAGTATCTGCTGTTGGAACAAAATCAAATTGAATACCCACAGCGTCATTAATCGCCTGATCGTCTACCAACTGCCTCAAATCAGGGTCACCATCACCCATTAGGTTACTTCCTGTATTTGGACGGGTATTGGGTCCCAGAATATTTCTGATATTTCCCGTCGAAAAAACAATCCCCTCATCTATTCCGATCGAAGTCATACCATTAAAAAACCTGCCTCTTCCAGGGTTTGGACCTATGGCTTGAATATTTGACACATCAAAACAATTCCCTCCGATAAGTACATCCCTGATTAACTCTTCAGCACTAAAGCCCGCTGAATCAATTATACCCTGATATCTAGACAAAGAACTTGGAGCTGCCTCTTGAAAAGACATTTTATTGTAGGAAATAAAAGGAAATTGCCTGACTTCTTCCCGTTCAAAGCAGAAAGTGAAATGTATGCAAGAAGATTCAGGAATCATTTCAAAATGTCGACCCTTTGTGCTCCATTCAACATCACGAGAATCCCTTATCTCTAACTGTTGGTCAGAATAAGTAAGACCTGTTATCAAATCATAAGTTTCACCCCTATCAAAACCACAAATCTCAATCTGGAAACACCCATCAGGTGCATCGGGTAACAATAACCGATCAACATCCGAATTTATTTTATGAAAAAAATTATCAGAGCTACCCTCTATAAAGGTTTGACCAAAGGAAAAATTATAGGAGAAAAAGACTATAATATTTGTACAGAGAAAAAGGTAAAAGCGCCGATCAATCATTCGTAGTATTAAACTTTTAAAAAGTCAACATCAGGTTCCCTGAAGATTAATCCAGGAAGAAACCACAGTACAACTGGCAAATTTAATAAAATAATACTTAGTGCCTATAGAATCATAAGTTTTTTTACCTTTCTTTAAGATGTTTTTCCTTAATTCAGCTATTAACTTTAGCATCTCTCATGTTCCAACTCTTTTCACAAATTATAGTATAATTGAAACTACAATAAATAAAAATATGACTACCTTACTCTCCTAAACAAAATTAAAAAAGATTTATCCATGTCTGAACCACTTGTTAAACCCGTTGACAATGCGGATGATACAGAATTAGCGCAGCTAATTCAATTCTATGTAGAAACACTGGGATTTTGTCCAAATAGTGTTTTAACTATGTTTCACCGACCTCGAATCGCCTATGCATTTATCGAAATGAATAAGGCAGTAATGGAAAATAAAGGCAGAATCAATAGTGCATTAAAAAGGATGATTGCTTACATCAGTAGTCATGCTTCGGGCTGTCGCTATTGCGAAGCACATTCGATAAGAGCAGCAGAGCGCTATGGTGCTAAGTATGAACAGTTAGAAAATATCTGGGATTACAGAATACATCCTACTTTTTCACCCGCGGAAAGAGCTGCACTGGAATTTGCTGTAAGATGTTCAACAGTCCCCAACTCAGTGGATGAAGATTGCAAAGAAGAATTAAAAAAGTATTGGGATGATGGAGAAATAGTCGAGATAACCGGAGTAATTGCTCTTTTTGGATATCTCAACCGTTGGAATGACAGCATGGGAACCCAAATTGAAGGCGGTGCGGTTGAATCTGCTGAAAAATGGTTATCAAAAAAAGGCTGGACTAAAGGCAAACATCAGTGATGGAAATATTAATAATTATTCTGGCATTCTTATTTCTATTAGCGGGTTTGATTGGTGCTTTTATACCTGTAATACCAGGTCCGCCACTTGGATTTATTGCATTGTTGTTGCTTCATTGGGGCACTGAGACAGGATTCTCAGGTAACTTTTTACTTACTATGGGAATATCTGCATTGATTATTGTCCTTTTAGATTATTACTTTCCCATTTATGGAACCAAAAAATTAGGTGGAAGTCGAGTCGGTGTTCGGGGTAGTACAATAGGTTTGTTGGTAGGATTAATCATTCTACCCGTTCTTGGAATCAGTATAGGTCCATTTGGTTTAATGGGACTGATTCTATGTCCATTCCTTGGAGCATGGATTGGAGAAAGGTGGGCGGGAAAAAGCCCCGATCAAGCTACGAAGGCTGCATTCGGTTCGTTTCTAGGTTTTCTTGCGGGTACTTTCATTAAATTCATCTATTCAGTTATCACTTTCTACTTTTTTTTCAAAAAAGCTTATGAGCCCGTCTTTTTATAGACAAGCCCACTCATAGAAAAAAATCCCCGGATGATTGCACCCGGGGATTTTTAACTAAAATTATACTAACTTAAACCTTTTTTATTTAACTAATAGCATTCTTCTTGTCGCACTGAATCCTTCAGTATCTAATCGATAATAATAAATTTGACTAGACCAACCAGATACATTATCTATTCTGATCTCGTTATAGCCTGAATGGAAATTCCCTTCAAGCACTTTCATCACTCTACCACTAATATCAAAGATGGTAAGTGTCGCGTCTGCATCCTCAGCTATATTAAAACCAATAATGGTCTGATCATTGAATGGATTTGGCTTATTCTGGAACAATTCAAAATGCCCTGCATCATCAACGATTTCATGAAATTCAAGTAAAGTACCCATTGGTTTGCCTTCCACATACGAGATGGACTCTGTAAGATAAGATGAGATCTCAAGGGCGTCTGACAATTGACCTGCCTTTTGAGTTTTAAACCTTAATACAAACAGTACCTCATCATCGGAAACTGTGGTCGGTAAGACATCATTCCAACTAAATGGAACCACACCCTTAGCCAATTTTTGGATACCGATATTTTCAATACTCACCTCCAATGCGGCAGACTGTAAATCAGCCAGCAATATCAATTCATTATCGAAAAGAAGAGTAAACTGCATGGCATCAACATTTCTGAAGTCACTTGCCAATACTTCAACCTCAATCATCTCCTCAGCATCAAAAGATCTATTTTCAAGCATCAGACTTAGCTGATCACCCGATCTGTTGGAGGATGAATGGAGACCGCTTGGGTCAACACTCATATCGATATCACCTATTTTTACACCTATGAAATCCACATCCGGCATACTTCGATCAAAGACCGGGATACTATACATTTCATCAAAATCTTCAGTCAAGGGATTGAATGCGGAAAACACATAATCTGCATCGACAAACCTCCAGGAGGTATTATTAGCAAAATGATCATTGGTGCCCAAAATTAATCTTCTCAGTTGCGAAACATCCCGCACATCTACCACACCATTATTGTCTATATCGGCAGCTATCCACTGATATGGAGACTCAAAGGGTCTAATTCCAAGAATATGACGCTGAATTAGCGCTATATCATAAGTAGTTACCCCGGCTAGCGGATTATCGTCTTTAAACGGTACCACCTCATAGCTACCGCCGTAAGACATCTGAGAAAATAAATAATCTCCATCCTCCTGAGTCATAAGTGGATCTTTTGAACTTCCCTCAAGACTCACTTCAACTGAACTTACCATTCTTCCATCCTCCATAGCGATAGCACCTGCGATAAGCCCTTGTCCACTACCCGAACTACCACCTGAATTTTCACAAGCATTCATATTATCTTGTACAAAAAAGGTGACCGCACATCTGTCATAGGAGCCATTTGATGCTATTGCATACACCAATACTACAACCGACTCATTATGATAGTCATTACAATCAAACACTATGGTTGAATCTGCAGGATCAGGTGAAAACGCAAAAGTCAAATCAAAACCACAAGGGTGGAAGCTATGAAGATCTGCATTCTTTGCATTAAACTCAAGCATACCAAAATCAAACTCATTATTGCCGGAAGTATCCATACCCATCAACTCAACAGTCAAATTGCTATTGCAAACTACTTTGGGTTGGGTTGCGTTCCTCACTTCAAAAATCTGTTGGCAAGTACTATTATTGTTACAATCATCAAGAACTGTCCACACAATTCTATGTGTACCTATTGGGTAATCGCCACTTGCATTAGTAGGGTTCAACTGGTTAGCAAATGGATTAGAGGTTTGATTATGATTAAACTCTCCATCATTGTCAATATCAATGGAGTAGGACCACCTGAGATTAAATTCATCAAAACATTCATGTGTAGCAGATTGCCTTAGATCCACAAAAGCACCCCCACAATCGGGATCAAAAGAAGTTACTAATATATCCTCACATTCTGTAATCTCAGGCCCAATATCACTAACTATTTTTATAGTTTGCTGCTCTGACCACATGGCAAACTCTCCGTTCTCTCTCTGACACCAATCTATAACCGTCCATGTTCTGACTATTTTAAAACAAACAGGATCTCCAGATAGTCCAGTTTCGAAAACTTGATCATAGTGGCTAAAGGCTACATTTTCACATATATTGGTAGTAAATTCAGGTTCACCGGTAGTTGAAGGATCAGTATCTGCGCCCATACAGACATTTTCTAATATTACATCTGCAGGCCAAGTAATCCTTCTGCTGTCAAATAAGCTAATATTTTCAATTTTGATCGTTTGACTACAACTTGCAGCTTCAGTTCCATTGGATGCCATTGCAGTAAAAGTTCTGATTATCGTACCTCTATTACACTCCTCAAAAATACTGCTTGAGGTTTCAGCAACTGTCACTTCACAGTGATTGTATGCATAACCATCAAGCCCCCAATTGTGTGGCTGACTAAAATTAGTATTGCCGGAATCATCAATAATTATAGGATTTCTTGGATCTAATGCAGGGTTTTGAAGGTCACTTAGGTTTTCCAAAACAACGACTGTTCCAAAAACAGATAAATCATCAGGATCAAAGGCATATTCACAACTAACTGTGATGTCAACCGGACATTCTATCGTTGAACCTAATTTATCCTGTACCTCAATTTCTACCATACATTCATTAGTATTTCCTGCTTCATCAGTAACTTTCAAAACTATCATTATTGGATTGTCCTCAAGATCACAACAGAAGAAATCTACATGAGGAGCAAATTTCGTTTCTGCACCATCACAGCCATCATCCATTCTTCGAACTTCAAGGGTTACAGGACCACATTCGTCGTAACTTCCATTATCAAATGATTCAGCAAATACTCTTGCAGTTCCATCTAATGTCAAACCCACTACTGTTTTTTCTTTACAAACTGCTATGGGTGGAGTCTCATCTGTGACTGTTACAATTGTCTCACATGTCGATCTATTTAGGCATTCATCGTAAGCAACAAATTCAACCACAGTCTCTCCGACATTAAAACTCAGGTTACCTCCACTCCAATTTTCAATATATTGGCCTCCGACAATATTCAGATCCAATGTTAAAATACCACTACAGTTGTCTGAAACATCAGGTCGTGCAATAAAGATATTTGCACTACAGCTCGTACTGGGAGTTGTAGAGATATTAATCGAATCCACACAGCTTATAATTGGTGCTGTGGTATCCGCTACTTCTATTTTTTGCATAAACATGGTATCTACGGATGTTCCATCGCACCTCCATGCATTGATTAGCCACATCCTGTTAATCTTTTTCTTACAGCTACTATTGGTAAAGTAACTATCTGTGAAGCTTACATCAATCTTACAATCAACACTATTCGTTCCATCTAAATCAATTCCCTCAAATGATGGGAAACCGGTAAACTCCGGAGCTGGATTACCCTCTGCAGTTAAGGGAAAACCATAATCGCATAAAAGCGGATTTCCATTGTGAATTGTAAAATCACTAGGGAATATTACATCCTCAATATTTATCTGTCTGATAACAATCTCTTGTGTACAAGTATCTGATGTATTTCCACTTGAATCTATTGCGATATAAGTTCTTAAATAGCGTCTAATGAAAAGTGAATCGCAGAAGTCAGGATCAGGTATTTCATTTAATAATTTGATTTCCTCTACATCACCACAATTGTCAAATGCAATCGGCAGTATAAAATCACGGGTATCCAGACAGCTGACAGTATCATTTTGGCAAATAATAGTTGGAGGCAATTTATCTTCGATCAAAACATTTGCCCAACAAAAATTACCGGTTGGATTTCCAAAAATATCCAATCTAGTTACTCTTACTACCAAAATTGAATCAAGATCCTCTATGGTGACGATATTGGTGTCTCTGTCCACTATGTCCAGAACATACAAATCGTTTGCACAAGGTACTCCCGGCAAGATAATATCAGGTGTAAGTACCGCCTCACACTCATCATTTACTGAAACCTGAGTGTTCAGGATACATGGGATTTCATCATTTGGATCATTTGGAATATTCACTGCTACTGTAAACGAGCAAGTCAATACCGTATCTTCCATTTGGTTATTCCACTGATAGACTACCTCAGTGAATCCGAATGGGAACAATTCACCACTTGCTAACCCTTCCACCAATATCGGATCAAATCCACCATTGATTGGGCAGAAACCTGTACTTTCTATTTCATAATCTACGATTTGCCCGCATAAGTCCAGATCAGGGTCAACTATTATACCATCCGGACAAACCATCATGCAGGGAATGGTATCGAGAACCATAAAGTACGACATACACATCGCAGTTCTTTCACACTCATCTTCAGCAGAGTAATCAATCTGAATTTCTACTCCGCAAGAATTAGGGCTAACAAAATCACTTAAATCCGTGATTTGTAAGTCCCCACATCCTCCCGAGGTATTAAATCCACCTATCCATATATTGAAAGCGGTCTCTATGTCGTAAAAACTGTTTGGCAATGGACAATTGACCATCACCGGATCAGGACAATTTACTTCAAGAGAATCTACTGAAATATTAAAAACTGAAGAACACTCCACGGTTCCCAAAGCGTCAGTAGCGACAAATAAAACCTCTACTATTCCACCACAAGTGTCGGGTGCCGAAAAGTTACTTAAGTCCGTAATTGAAGCAACATCACAACCTCCAGTTGCCTCAAATTCATTTATCCATACATTGAATGCACTATCGATTTCAGCTTGATTACCCAAACAGGCCAGCATGGTAAACTGCTCAGGACAAGAGACCATCAAACTATCAATATCCCTAACACTTAAGGTCGTACTCCATCCAGCTAAGTCCTCAATTTCGCAGCCATTAGCATCCACCACAGCGGTAAGGTTAATAGTATAAACACCTTCAGCCAAAAAACCGGAGAACAAAATATCTCCCTCATTTTCAACGGTTACAGTGCTATCAAGATTTGAATTTTGGGTAACTTCCCAACTAATGGTAAATGGTGTAACACCGGCAATTATTGATTCAAGTGTAATCTCTATTTCTAAAAAAGAGCAAAAGAAAAAATTGGAATTGAATCCTGCTATTTCTCCATTAATCGCAATGTTAATATTAGGCTCTTCACAAAAACTTAGAGTAACTCTATTGTCATCATAATTCACATTAAAATCAATGCCATCAACGCTTATAGATGACCCCTGCTCAAACATGCCTTCAAGCGAGTTGGCCTCCAAAATCACAAATGACTCACCTGCAGTAGGAACGAATCCCTCAAGATTGACACCTAAAGTCGCGCCATTGAGATCTAATGTGCCACTTACAAAAGTTGAGTCATAATCAGTGCAGACCGCAGGGCCAGTAATGTCTACTAAAAAGTTAATGGTATTGTCAAGCGTTACATCTCCGGTTATTTCCACACAAGCAGGGCTATTACCTGTGGCGAGAGTAATGTCGTGGTTATTAGTGATTACATCCTCTGAAAAAGTACCTGCAAATATCCTTACAGTATCTCCCGGCATAGAATTGTCTATACCGTCCTGTATTCTACAATAAAAAACATCCTGAGTGGTATTTTTAACAAAATCTCCGGGACAACCATCACAATCACCAATAGGATCAAAGCCGGGTGCATTGGCACCACTATCATCGCCGGAGGTGAGGAAAGGGTAAAAATTCACATCTCCTGTTCCAGTAATAGATGCTTCGAAATCAATTTCATCACTCGTTCCAAACCAATTGCAACTAACATCAATGTCAAAATCAGAAAAAATGCTTGATCCAGAAATATTAATTAAAGAGTTTTCTGTTACCAATAAATCAACAACTGAAGATGGAACTTGGTCAAAACTTAGGGCTATTGGAGTACCATCAATGATGTTATTTAAAATACTCAAATTATCCATACTTTCCCCGGAAACACCAGGTCGAATTCCAAAAACAGAAGTGTTTTGAATCAGATTATTCATAATGGTGGCATGACCTCCAGCCAATCGAATACCTTGCTCATTATCAATAAATTCATTACCAAAAATTAAAATAGCTGGAGTACCTGAATGAAAATTGCCAAAAGATTGGATACCTCTTTCGCAATTACTGATACAATTCTCCAAAATATAAGCATTTACTAATTCACTGTTCCCATCAAGTGATAAACCAAAACGGTATCCTTCAATATTATTCCCTTGCAGAGTCCAGTTTTGAGCAATAACAGGTGATGAGGAAGCGGTTGATATGCCTCTGTTATTTGGTGAACTGCCACTTTCCCAATTACCTTTTATAATATTGTTATAGATGCCTCCATCTTGTAAGCGCACATTATTAATTGCTGTAGATGACCCACTCTCAATGGTAAAACCATCCAAAACAAAGTTATCAAGTGCATTTGATGATGAAACTGTTACAGTCCCCTCAATTACAGCTTCACCTACTCCATCACGCGAAGGATCACATGCAGATGTATTTGCGAAAGGGCCATTTAAGGTCAAATTCGAGGTGCCACTAAAATTGATATCTTCAGTATAAGTCCCTGCCTCAACTAAAATAGAATCACCGGGGTCTGCCCCATCTATAGCAGCTTGAATAGTTTCAAAATCACATCCGCTAGCACAGACTGTATGCGTTGTTTGCGCCAATAAACTCGGCATTAGAAATAGAGCCATAAGGCTTGTTAGTACAAGTGTTTTCATTTTTTTATTGTTTTTGGAATAATAGAAGTACAGAGGGTGTATGACACCTCCGGATTTGCTAATAGGATGAATTATTCTGGATAAATGGGGGGAAAGCAGGGCTCTTTTCAAGAAAGCATTAACCTGACTATCTCTATTGGATAACAGGTTTTTTGAGACTCTCCCACACCAATGGATAGGGGTATTCTTCATTTTGAACAATGTTTTAGTTAGTTTTCTTATTTCGATGCTGCACTCTTTTCCTCAAAAGACTATTGAATAGAATTCATCAAAAAATAGCACAAGCAATTTTATCCTGCTTTATCTATGCGTAGGGTCATTTAAAATGGCAATGAACCCATTCTATTTAATCAGGTTTGAAAATGATCCGCGCTTGGCAAATCACTGAAGGTTGGAAATATATTATCGTAGGTTTGTATATGAATACATCTAATCTACAGTTGCAAATATATTACGTTTTTTATTAATGTATGTAATTTTCTCCAAAAAAAATCTATTTTTAATTTTCAAAACATCCTTATTTAATTGATTTACAGGTTTTTATCTACAGAAAAAAGATTTGTTTTTTTTGTACAAAGCTATTGAGGTAAATTAAGCCCTTTCAAAGTTTAACCTTAAAAAAGTCAGAATTAGACACTTTTCGAATATTCCCTTGCCCTATCAATATTTGAATAACAATAAGTTAACTGTATATAGGACTACTACAAATCTTACATAATCAACTGTTTATCAATCTTTTATATTGGCAGCAAAAAAATATAGGCGGTTCTTTTGACAAAAACGGCATATATTTCAAATTTAATCAGCAAAATACACCTCCACAAATTTGAAAATTTGAAGACATTTTGTAATTTTGCACCTTATGCAAAGTTTTCAAAAATCTGTGGTGCTTGTACTGATGCAATTGCTTCTGCTCTCGCAGATTCATTTGTCTGTATATGCCATCCACTGTCTTTGCACAGGAGAAGTCCACCTTTCCCTTTCCGCTGAAAAAGAATGTACCGCAGAAGAATGCAATAGTCTTATGTCCGATTGCTGTGCTTCCGGAGAAAGCTGTTCAGCCGACGATCATCTAGTGACTTCTAAAGATGGTAGCTGTCACGCTCCCAAGGCCACTATTGATATTGGTCTTGATCTTGAAGCCACTATTTCTGTGGCATCAGAAACTCAGTCAGAGATTCGCTCTTCTGATGTTCCGCTTTTTCTGCTTTTTACACAATTAAAAATACCTCACTCTTGCGAATCTGCACATACCGTTGAAGCTCCATTGGGGATAGAGAATCCCCCGGGATTCAGGTATATTGTATTCGGTGAAATGCTCTGCTAACCAATGCATTTGTTTTTTTCTGCTGCCATTAATGCAGCGGTTCTACTTTTTTTAAATCATAAAAAACAAAACAAATGCGAATTCTAATCAATCTTTTTTTAATACTTTTTATCAGCTCTCCATTAGCCGCTCAGCAATTGACCGGGCAGCTTGTAGATGAAAACAATGAACCCATAATTGGTGCCACTGTCCGTTGGGAAGGAGAGCAATCAGGCACCTATACCTCACCGGAAGGTGAATTTGAATTACCGGCAAAAAATCACATCCATACCCTGATCATTTCCTATGTCGGCTACGAAACGCTTACCATAGAAGTTCAGCCTGATAGTAAATTCCTCATCCTT
The DNA here is from genome assembly GCA_007693915.1 of Saprospirales bacterium. Taxonomy (GTDB): domain Bacteria; phylum Bacteroidota; class Bacteroidia; order Chitinophagales; family Saprospiraceae; genus PWJY01. Next base: position 24,146 of record RECS01000097.1, read on the forward strand.
GAATTAAGTGAGGGAACTTCACTAGAGGCAATAGAAGTCAGGGCACGGCTTTCAGACAACAGGGTAAGCTTACTGTCAAATCAGAATATTGAATCAATCAGTGCTTGTGAGTTAAAAAAAGCTGCCTGTTGTAATCTATCCGAAAGCTTTGATACCAACGCCTCCATTAATGTAGGTTCTTCTAACTCACTAATAGGCATGAAAGAAATGGAAATGCTCGGTCTCAGAGGTCTTTACACTCAACTTCAGATTGAAAACAGGCCAACTTTTCAGGATTTATCCTATCCCTGGTCATTGGAATTTATTCCCGGTCCCTGGATCGAAGGCATTCAGATAGCGAAAGGAGCAAGTACAGTACTCAGTGGAACTGAAGGACTTACCGGAAAAATCAATACTGAATTAATCAAACCCAATGATGCGCCCAGCGTTTTTATCAATCTTTTTGCGGCTACAGAGGGAAGAATGGAAGCCAATGTACACCTTAATACCCGCATTAATGAAAATTGGAGTACAGGTATATTGATGCATTCCAACAGAATGCAAAATGAAATAGATCACCATGGAAATGGGTTTCTTGATCTGCCATTGAAGGAGAACTACACCTTTTTATACAGATTGCTTCACGAAAGCGATAATCTATATGGAGATGCGAACCTGTTGTTTTTAAATACAGACATTCAGGGGGGACAAATCAGCTCTGCTTCAGAAACCCCGTATCTCATAGAATCCAACATCAGAAGATGGGAAGCCTTCGGTAAATTGGGCTATTTTGGCTTTGAGGACCCGACTAAATCTGTTGCCCTCATCTGGCACTATATCCATCATGACAACCTAAATAATTTTGGGAATAGAAACCATCATGGCATACAGAATTCCGCCTATGCCAATCTCCTTTTTAAAACTGATGTATTTAATCCTGCTCACAACTTCTTCTCCGGGATGAGTTTCCAATATGACGATATTGATGAGGTCATGGATGGTACAGATTATTCCCGAATGAACCGACAGACTGGAATATTTACGGAGTATAGTTTTAATCCTGCTTCTTCACTCGATGGAAATTACTCCGGTTTTCTAAATGATTTTGGCTTAATGGTAGGACTAAGACTTGATCACCACAATCATCACGATTGGTTGTTTACTCCTACCATGAGCGCCAAATACAACATCACTGCTTTTACAGTATTGAGGGTAAATGCGGGAAGGTCTTTCAGGACGCCTCATATTATCACGGATAACCTTTCTGCACTTACGAGCAACAGAGCGTTTATCGTTGAAGAAGAGCCTGCCATTGAGGAGGGCTGGAATTTTGGCTTTAATCTCGCTACTGAATTTATGCTGGGCATGAAACAGGCATCTTTTTTCTTCGATGCTTATCATACCTTTTTCAACAATCAAATGGTGGTGGATAGGGATATCAATGTTAACGAAATCAGAGTCTATAATCTCGATGGAAAATCCTATGCTAATAGTTTGTTGGCAGCCGCACAAATAGCCTGGACAGAAAATTTTAGCTCAAAGGCGGGGGTAAAGTTTAATGATGTACACATTACGCAGGGTGGACAATTAGACCGTGCACCGATGATCGCAAGATGGAATATATTGAAAGCCATAGATTGGGAAAGCACCAATCAAAAATGGATGTTCAATGCCACCTGGAACTGGACCAAACCGGGTAGATTCCCCGATTTAACCGGTGTACCGAAAAATTTACTAAATGATTTTACCTCTGAATTGAGATCATTTGGAATCATCAATGCACAGTTGACCAAGCGATTCAGTTGGATAGAATTCTATGCGGGTGTGGAAAATATCACCAATGTATTTTTACACAATCCGATTTTGTCATCAGCTGATCCTTACGGACCTTATTTTGATGCATCTTTGGCTTACATGCCAACACATGGAAGAAAAGGGTATATTGGGCTTAGGTTTGAGATACAATAAATATTTGTCGATTTAGCTAAAACTAAAATTGGAATAAAATAAGAACAAATTAAGATCTTGTTAGGTCCATTAAATTTAGTGGAAAATAGTGATCTTTCCGTTTAACAACCATGAGGTTAGCTCATGGTTGTTAAACAGGATTATTCATGAGATTTCGTTTCGAAAAGCAAAAATGACAATAGAATTGGGCAGCGCAGAAATATTTATCTAAAGGAATTGTAGTCCAATTTTGAGGATAACAAATTTCGAGCATTTTCAATTATAGCCGACAGTTTGGCTTTGCAGTAGAAATTTTGTGAATAATCCGACTTAATAATTGGTACTTTCCGTGTCGGTCTCAATCAGTTCTAATTTTTTGAGTATTTAAAGTAATTAGCATTCATCACAAAAAGAGATCATATTTATTTACTTGAAGCCAACAATTATCATAATTTTGAGATATAGTATCATAGAATAATAATTTTAGTCATGAGCAACTCAAAAACTTCCATTCGTTTCTATGACGACCGCAAGGTCAGAGCTATTTGGGATGAAGAAAATGCCAAGTGGTGGTTTTCTGTTTTGGATATTATTGCAGTACTTACCGATCAAGATGACTATTCAAAAAACCGCAACTATTGGAAATACCTCAAAGCAAAATTAAAGAAAGAAAACAGCAAAGTGGTTAGTATCACTACCCAGTTGAAACTTCTTGCACCTGATGGCAAAAAACGTCTTTCTGATATGTTAGATTATAATGGCATAATTGCATTGGGTAAAGAGTTTCCCGGAAAAAAAGCAAACCGATTTATTGAGTGGTTTACATACAGTGATGAGAGTATAGACGGGAAAAGCAAAAGAAAAGCTTATGCTTTATTTGATAGCTCGTTTATCGAAAGCATAGAAGTTGGTACCACTAAAGGACTGCAACAAATTCATGCTTATCTATTTGGAGGACTATATGATTTTGCAGGACAAATCAGGCAAAAAAATATTTCAAAAGGAGGTTTCCAATTTGCTGCATCACGCTTTTTAGACGAAACATTAAAGCAGATAGAAACATTGCCTGAAAGTACATTTGACGATATCATAAACAAATATATTGAAATGAACATCGCACATCCTTTCTTGGAGGGCAACGGTAGAAGCGCTCGAATATGGTTGGATTTGATGTTAAAAAGGAATCTTAATAAATGCGTTGATTGGAGTAAAATCAGCAAACATGACTACATGAATGCAATGATAATAAGTCCAACAAAAGGTAAAACTCTGAAGTCTCTTTTATTTGATGCACTTACTGACAAAATAAATGATCGTGAAATGTTTATCAAAGGAATTGACTATTCTTATTACTATGAAGAAAATGATTAAAAACCAGAAATTACAAAACGCGGCTTACTATCAATAAGTTGACGATATGCAATTAATCGATACCTGCTAATAATGGACTGAGTGGATTCGATAATCTTTGACATTTTTCTTCGTTTAAATCGACCATCAGTCACTTGAATGAAATTAAAGACATGGGTTTGATCATATGATTAATCACCACCTTACCTGTTCCCATTTCCAGGCCGTTTCCATAATATCTTCGATTGTTCTTTTGGGCTTCCAATTGAGGACTTTTGCTGCTTTAGAGTAATCTGCAAAAATAGCTGCGACGTCTCCCGGGCGTTTTTCACCTATGGCATAGTTTACCTTTTTCCCGGTGACTTGTTCAAAGGCAGAGATGGCTTCCAGGACGGATACTCCTTCACCTATACCGAGATTAAAGGATTCAATATCTGTTTTACTTTCCTGTATTAGGGATAATTCCAAAGCTGAAATATGGGCCTCTGCCAAATCCATCACATGCACATAGTCCCGTATGCAACTCCCATCACGCGTCTGATAATCATCTCCAAAAACGGCTAATTTTTCCCTTTTTCCGGCAACTACCTCGCATATAATGGGTACTAGATTGGTAGAAGGGCGTCGTGATGCTTCTCCAATCAACGCACTTTCATGGGCACCTGCAGGATTGAAGTACCGAAGAAAAGTGGGCTTAAACCATTTGTATCTTTTATTGACGTCAGTCAATTGTGCTTCGGCGGTGATTTTGGTTAAACCATATGGGGAAAGTGCATTCCCGATGGGGGTATTTTCAGTAACCGGAATCACTTCGGCATCACCGTAAACTGTGCAGGAAGATGAGAAAATAAAATGCTGTATTCCATTTCGCACTGCTGCCTCTGCTATATTGATGACCGAGGGAATGTTATTTTGATAATACATAAAAGGTTTTGCCATCGACTCACCGACACTTTTGTAAGCTGCGAAGTGAATAACGGCATCAAATGGAGCTGCTTCGGTAATTGCCTTCATAGTTTCCAATCTGTCACACAGATTAACCTCCAGATTAGCAATGGTTCTTCCTGTCAGCTTTTCTAATCCCTTAAGGGCTTCTTTGTGAGAGTTGGAAAAATTATCAAGACTAACCACATCGTATCCTTTTTCGATTAATAAAGCAATGGTATGACTTCCAATAAAGCCGCAACCACCGGTTACTAATATTTTTTTTTGCATATTAATGTCTTAAAAGAGGTAGTAAAAGTAATTCCATTTTCAGGAAACAGAAAAATTTGAACCCGTATTGGGGAGAGTAAGATTTACTCCAACTCGATGTTCCTTTCTTTAATTTTATTAAAACCACCTTCAACCTCCAAAATATGATGATGTCCCTTTGCTTTTAATATGGATGCTGCAATCATGCTACGATAGCCTCCCCCACAATAAATTACAGCCACCTTACCGTCTCTATTTTTACAACTCCAGTCATTGATTTCTGATAGCGGAAGGTTGATAGCTCCTTTAACATGGGACAGCTCAAATTCAGAGGGTCTCCTTACATCCCAGATTTGAATTTGATCAGAATGAGCAGCTATGATTTGCTCGAATCGTCCAGGAGTTATCCGATCAATTGTAGATAATGGGAAGCCGGCTTTTTTCCAACTTTTTAAACCGCCGTCCAGGTACCCCTCTACACTATCGTATCCTATTCTCGCCATCCTAAGAATGGCTTCCTGCTCTCTGCCCGGTTCGCAAATCAACAGAATAGAGCGATTGATGCTTGTCACAAGTGCGCCTACCCATGGAGCGAACTGCCCATCAAGGCCTATATTGACGGATCCAACAATAAAGCCCTTGCAAAAATCAGCAGGACTTCGGGTGTCTATGATTAAACAACAACTATCCCGGGCAAGCTCACTGAATTTGTTGACAGAAAGAGGATTGTCATTCTTTTTTAGGACTCGGTCCAGTTGATTACAACCCTCTCTGTTTAACCTGACATTTTCAGGAAAGTAGGCTGGTGGCTCTTCAAGTCCCTCAGTTACCATTTGAATGAATTCTTCTTTAGATTTGGCTTGCAGGGCGTAATTTACTTTCTTTTGATTCCCCAATGTATCTACAGTTTCCTCCATCATATTTTTTCCACAGGCACTCCCAGCACCATGTCCGGGATAAATTAAAATATCGTCAGGAAGGGGCAGAATTTTCTTTTGCAAGGAATCGTACAACATTCCCGCAAGGTCGTCCTTGGTCAGTCCACCTGTTTCTTGTGCCAGATCAGGTCTGCCAACATCACCGAGAAAAAGGGTATCTCCTGTAAAAATGGCTCGCTCTCTGCCCCTTGAATCCTTTAAAAGCCAAGTAGTGGACTCAGGAGTATGACCAGGAGTGTGAAGAGCAATAATTTTTATTTCCCCCACTTGAAACTCCTCTCCATCGTGAGCTATATATACATCATATGCCGGATCTGCACCGGGACCATAAACAATTGGAGCGTTTACTTTACCTGCCAAATCTAGATGACCGGACACAAAATCGGCATGGAAGTGGGTTTCAAAAACATATTTTATTTTTACACCATCCTTTCTCGCTCTTTCAATGTAAGGTGCCGTTTCTCTGAGTGGATCGATTATTACTGCTTCATCGCCTGACTTGATATAGTATGATCCCTGAGATAGGCAGGCCGTATATATTTGTTCTATTTCAAATGTGGCTTCCTTTAGAACTTCATTCATATTTTGTTTTAATTGCTTTCTGTAAAGATAAGAAATTTTATAAAAATTGCCCGACAATCGATTAAAACTAAAATTAAGAAAAACTATATCCCTAACTTTACACTTTATGAATCAGCTAAATACTTTTTAAAAAAAAATCAGCAAAATGATAAAATTCAGTCTTTTAATAATCGCCATAACCATGGCCTCTAATACAGACGGTTTTTCTCAAGGCGAAAAGCTTTATTATGTCATGGATCCGCTCTGCGGTTGGTGCTTTGCATTCAGTCCTGAAATGGAGGAAATAGCTAAGACTTTTAAGGATGAGATGGAAATCGTGGTGATTTCCGGTGGTATGGTCAGGGGTGACAGAATTGGCCCCATAGGCGAAACTGCCCCTTATATCAAAGAAGCATACAAGAGTGTGGAGCGAGGCTCTTCCGTTAAATTCGGACAAGCTTTCCTTGACCATTTATTCAATGATGGATCAAATGTCTTTTCTTCCATTGAGCCCTCTATAGCCCTTGCTGTCATTAAAGAACTAAAGCCGGAAAAGGCAGTAAAGTTCTCATCTTACCTGCATCAGGCAGTATATGTGGACGGACTACCTCCAGTAGAGTTTGAATCCTATGCAGGATATGCTGAAAAAATAGGAATCGACCGCGATACTTTTCTAGAATATTGCCAAAAGCCGGAAATGAAAGAAAAAGCTGAAATAGGCTTTAACCTGTCTGCAGGCCTCGGCGTAACAGGATTTCCCACCCTTGTATATTTTGATGGTAAAGATTTGGAAGTAATCAGCCGCGGATACGCTTCATCAAGGGAAATCATCAGGCAGATAGATCGGGCGAGAAGGTAAGTGAACCGGGATTAGTACTTTAGGAAGTTTTGATTTATGGGTTCAATCTATTGTTTTTGAAAAAAGGATTTCAATAGGAGTTGGTTGTGAAAGTAAATTTTGACCCTTTAAAATCAACTATAAAGTCTATTGTATTGAAAAACAAGGACTAGGTTTGTATTTTCTATTTAAAATAACAACTTTTTCGCGAATACTCTACCTTCTTTACTATGCCTTTGGCTTGATAAACTCCCTCTCCGGTGATTAAAAAAAAAACCAAAATGCTAACAGAAACGTAAAAATAAACGCGGAGAAAAATATTTCAAAGTTCTTACCAAATCCCTTAACAAAGCAAATTCACTAATAATCTTCACTTTTTCCCATGTACAATGAAGCTTTTTCTTTTTAGAAACAAGTGCATGGTCACTTATGTAATGAACCGGAAGCCCAGTCTGAATTTACAAATGATTCGAAAGCTTGGCAAAGCACTAAAGATTCCAGCTGAATTATAGATAAAAGAAGATAAGTTATTAAGGCAACAAACTACCTCAACTCTTCCCTTTCAAATCTCCAATAGCCTTCAGTAGCTCTTCAAGTACTTTTTTGTCATGGTGTACCAGTACGCTTTTTTCTTTGCCATCCATTGTCAGGATTAAGCTGTATTTTTTTCTTATGCTAAGTCCCCAGATCACAGCGGCTCCCATTATAATGACTCCTGTAATCAGATGTCCGATGGTAAAAAGTAATCCCATAATACAAAGAAAGAATGGTCCTCGGTAGGAAGTATGGTTGGCATAAATAGAGGCACGTTCTATCTCAGCAATCGGGTACTGATTGGAAAAAACAATTAAATGGTCTTTGCTGATTAAAATTCCTTTCTCTCCCATTTTTTTTAAAAAAAGCCATGTCAAAGTTATTAGTTTTTTTTTATACCTATAACGGGTAAAGTAAATTTTCTTAAATTTGAGGGATTGAAAACTATGTATATACAATTGGTCCGTTGATATAGTCATTTTAAAATTCTAAACTTCCTTCATGCGATTTTCTACTTTTTTAATTTTATTCATTTTATCAGTATCTCAATTTCTAAACGCACAGACTCTCATCATAAATGAAGTGATGGCTTCAAATTCCAATATTATCGCTGATGAGGATGGCAGTTATGAAGATTGGATAGAGCTTTATAATCCTGGACCTGACAGTATTCAACTGCAAGGATATGGCATTTCGGATGATTATGACAGGCCATTTAGATGGGTATTTCCCCCCTATAAAATGGCACCCGATGATTATTTAATAGTCTGGGCATCGGGTAAGGATCGTTACCAGACTCCGGGAGAAATGGTTAATGGTTTTATCCGAAAAGTTTATACGGGTATCCCGGGTACAAGTGTGGATGATTTAATTAACCACCCTTCCTTTCCTGATCACCCCAGTTCTGTAAATTTAATTGATGATCATTTCCAATCACCGGTGGACATAGGCGATAATTATGGTCAGCACATTTATGCCTGGATCACTCCACCACAGACGGGTGAATATACCTTTTGGGTAGCAGGGGATGACAATTGTAGACTTTTTTTAAGTTCTGATGGGGAAAAAGAAAATGTACAACTTATTGCTGAGGTTCCCGGGTGGACAAATGTGGGTGAGTGGGATAAATACCCGGAACAACGTTCGTCAGCTGTTTTTCTGGAGGAGGGCAAAAAATATTATTTATCTGCATTAATGAAAGAAGCATTTGGTGGTGATTTTGTAGCTGCAAGGTGGCGTTTACCTGATGGAACTATTGAGGAACCCTTATCTGCAGAACACGCAATGGTTCCTTCACAAACGTCTTTTCATACTAATTTCAAGATAAGTTCTTCAGGAGAAGAGATTATTCTCACTGCTCCTGATGGTGAAAGAGTTGATGAAATGCCTGCAGTTCCAATTCCTACTAATATTTCTTATGGTCGCCCCGGAGATTTGCCGTCAGACTGGGTTTATTTTGCTCAGCCTACACCCGGAGCACCCAATCCACAATCAGGATTTCAGGAGTTTATTGACCCTCCGACAATATATCCACCATCGGGTGTTTATTCAGAGGCAATTAGTATTGAAATAAACGGTGAAGATGGAGTACCAATTTTTTACACCACAGATGGTAGTGACCCCCATGCAAGCAATGGGTTTTTATATACCGGACCATTTGAGTTGGATGGACCTGCTATAGTCAGAGCAATATCAATTAGTCCCGGAAAGCGCAGCACTTTGCCTGCAGGAGCTTCTTATATTTTCAGCACTCCAGAGACTGCTTCATTTAGCTCTAATTTACCGGTTATGGTCATCAAGCAGTATGATACTCCTGTGAGTGCGGGTGATAGGACAACCTCATATATCAGTCTTTATGAACCGGATGCCAGTGGATTAAGCAGCTTTGATAACGAACCGGATTTTACCGGTAGGACGGAAATAAACATCAGGGGAAGTAGTTCACAGTCTTTTCCAAAAAATGGATTTGGCTTTCACACTTTAAATGAAGACAATAGCAATAGAAAAGTCGAATTACTGGGTATGCCTGAAGAACACAACTGGATATTGCATGGACCTTATTCGGATAAAAGCCTTATGCGGAATGCTGTTTCTTATTCCCTTGGAAGCGATCTTGGCCACTACTCTCCCCGGACAAAATTTATAGAGTTATTTATGCACGATGGTAATGGACCGCTAACGGAAGGGAGGTATCACGGTGTTTATCTATTAGTAGAAAGAATAAAAATAGCGCCAGGAAGAGTTGAAATTGAGGACTTGAACTCTTCAGATAATGAATTGCCGGATGTCAGTGGTGGGTATATTTTTAAAATTGATCGACTCAATCCCGGGGAAAGTGGATTTCAAACAAATAGAGGAAGCCGTTTTGCTTATGTAAGACCGAATGAAGCTACAATAAGTAATCCGCAATCTGACTACCTCCTACAGTATATAAATGACTTTGAAGCCGCGTTATTTGGTTCGAATTTCACGGATCCAGAAATTGGATATGGAGCCTATATTGATGTAGAATCTTTTATCGACATGCATCTAATTACTGAATTGTGTAAAGAAATTGATGGTTACCGACTCAGTACTTTCTTTACTAAAGACAGGAATGGAAAAATAAAAAGTGGTCCACTTTGGGACTTTAATCTGGCTTTGGGAAATGCAAATTACCTTAGCGGATGGGATCCTGTAGGCTGGTATTATGATGAAATCAACACATCACAGTATATGTATGGATGGTATAATCGACTCTTTGAGGATCCTGCATTCGAGAGAAAATATCGGGAGCGATATCGAAGTCTGAGACAGGGTGCATTTTCCTATCAGGCTTTGCATCAAAAAGTGATGGATTATTACCAGCTTTTGGAAGAGCCGGCTGAGCGAAATTTTCAAAGGTGGAATATTCTGGGAGAATACATTTGGCCAAACTGGTTTATTGCCGATACTTATTGGGAAGAAATCGAGTGGATGCTCAATTGGATCAGGGAGAGATTAAATTGGATGGATAGCCAATTGGGCGAACCCTTTGAATTAATACATTATTGGAATTTCAACGATGAGGAGGATTGGAGCAGCCCGACTTTTACTCTGAGAAGCGGCGAATTAAACATCAATCCGGGGCCTGATACTGAGATTACTTTTGGCAGTGGTCAAGGATTCAATGGAGAAAACGCACGTTTTGGTGATGAGGCAGAAACTCATCTTAGAGTAAATAATCCTATTGGCACTGAATTAGACTGGTCTATTTCCACCGAAGGCTTTAAAGATATACTTCTCCAATACGAAACCCGCAGATCCGGCAGTGGTGGGAACCGACAATATATCTCCTACACCCTGGATGGAGAGCATTTTATTCCATTTGACACCGTCACCATAACTGAAGCACCCCAATTGTACAGCTTTAATTTTGAAGCCATCGAAGATGTCCGTGACAACCCTAACTTTAGGGTTAGATTTGAAATTGGGCATGAGGATGATGGAACAGGTGGAACAGCCGGCAATAATCGCTTTGATAATTTCACCCTTGAAGGAGAACCCCTTGATGATGTAAACCTCCCGCCTTCGCTCATTTCAGAACTTCCGAATCCATTAAAACTGGTAAATCAAGCAAATGCGATGTCTATCAATTTGAATGACTTTTTTGAAGATGCTGAAGGGGATGAGATAACTTACGGAGCCAGCGTTAGCCCTGATGGCAGTGCATTGGTTAATATTACAGACAGCCTCCTCTTTGTCTCAGGACAAAATACCGGTGCAGCAACTATAACCTTGGGCGTTAGCGATCCTTTTAATGATAATGTTCACTTTGATTTTGACCTACTGATTTATCCGGAAGCATTTGAAGCAGCTATAATCGCTGATACCTACCATTTTGACTTTTGGAGTCAGGATGAACCTCAGGGAAGCTATCCTTCACATATGTTGTTTTTGCAAACAAATGAGTCGGATCCTGAATTGTCGAGTGATTTTATCATTCCCTATTTTATTCCTGATAGTGATTATCATTCCAGTGAAGAAGACAATATTGGCTTTCCCTATCGAAATGAACGTAGAACAAGAATTAACGGATTAGCTGACGAAGGCATTTCTCTTATCAATACAGGAAGGAGTCGGGATCTTGGCGCAATTCTTTTTGCTGTTGATACCAGAGATTTGAGTGGGGCTGAATTGAGTTGGGAAGCATCAACTATCAGGTCAAATTCCAGAGTTTACCATTTACGACTGCAGTTTAGAACCGGCATTGAAGAACCATGGCAGGACTTTTTAGAAAATGGAGAAATAGTAGAATATATCAGATCCGAAGTAGAAAATGAAAAAGAGTTTTTTGAGCATTCCATTCCACAGGACTTGCTTGGTGAGGAATACCTCCAACTCAGATGGGTATATTACTTTACCGGTGAAAGACTCGATGATGATAGCGGGGCTAGGGATATGATTGGTTTTCATAGATTGAGTTTTATTCCAGAAGCTGTTTCTGTTGAGTCACCTATAGATATTGATACAAACGAACTGATCCTCTTTCCTAATCCTGTGATACAAAATAAGGTTTTTTTCAATGAAAAATTAAGTGGTCGAATTCTTTCCGCAAGTGGAAATACAGTGAATCATTTTACAGAAACTAAAAAAATAGAAGTTAGTCATCTTCCAGCTGGTCTGTATTTCATTCTCTCGGATTCAGGTCAGGCAGGCAAATTTTTGATCATCCGATAAAAAAATTATGAAAAACTATCTATTATCATTTTGGTTTGTGATTTCACTGTCTGGATTTACTTTTACTCAAAGCATAACTTATAACCAGGATAGTCAACTGCTAATCGAATTACATCAAAAAAAGTTTGACTTTATGATTGCCCTTGAGTTGGATTCTTTGAGACCACTACTCCACCCAGAACTTCAATATATCCACTCCAACGGATGGATAGAAGACAAAAAAGAGGTACTAGACAACCTTAAAAGCGGCTACCTTACCTATAATGCATTGGATTATAAGGAAGCAGAAGTTCGATTTTTCGGAGAAACTGCAATCATAACAGGCTTGGCAGAGTTCAATGTAGCACTTGAAGGCAGACAGATTGTACTCGATTTGCTATACTCAGAGACTTGGTATAAATCAGACTATGGATGGCAACTCATTCACAGACATGCCTGTCGTCCTCTTGAGTAAATGAGCCTACTCCCCTATTTTGGGTTTTGATTTTTTGTAGTATGGATTAACTTTATGGAGCGCTCCACCTAGTACTATACCTGCACTGATGAGTATCAGGTTTTTAAAGATATACTGACCCTCCAAAGTCGGAACAAAAGGTATGGACTTGAAAACCACTTCAGGAAATAAGATTGCAGGCAAAAATGTCCCTGGCATCTGAAGAAATAACAACAGCAAAGTAAATCGCATAAACCTTCCCGTGATCAAACCGATTCCAATTATGACTTCCCATGCAGCCAGTGCATTGATAATCAAACTATCTGACAAAGTGCCAAATGTAATTGTAGAAATGGTATTTACGGCCAGCTCATAAGCTGGACTGGCATCAGGAAAAAACTTAAGAAGTCCAAACCAGAAAAAAACAATGCCTAAGCTGATGCGCAATAAATGGTATCCCCAGCTTTGCATCCAAATTCGAATAACCTGATCTGTTTCTTTGAAAAACTCAGACTCATAAATTTTTTTAAAGGGACCTATCATGGTGTTTCTATTTTGAAAATTAATTGTATTGACAAGCAGAAAACTGAAAGAGCAATAAAAATATATTACTAGGTCAAAACTACATTAAATTTATTTCCTAACAAAGAATAACAATATAAAAAGGTTATAATATAAGCTTTTTTGGTTTGTTCTCCCGCTTGTTGAAAGGTAGCAAGTTTTCTATTGGATGTTGAGAAGGTCCAAGGCTCATAAGGACAAGTTACAAAGTGGAGTCTGCTTGAAAAAAAATTGAGGAATTATAATTTCACTTGTTCTAACAAAATTGATGGATAGCTTAAAACAACATAACCAATCGAGTAGGAGAAACGAGCGATGAATAATCATCGGTCGTTTCGTCCTCTCACACCACCCAGCTTACGCCTCACGTACTGGGCGGTTTCATTAATTTTAAACAATTCCTTGTTAAGGCTCGTTCCTCTCTACATCTTGAAAGCCACTCTTCTCGTACCCGTCCGCTTCCAGTATGGTATACGTTCCTACCTTTCACCTCTTGGCTATCTATTCCCCATTCTTCTGCTCCCGGCAGATACCTCTGTGAATATTCATATTTCTCTGAGTTCCTTATGGCTTTTACATTTTGCAGAGCTGCTGCTCCTTAATTAATGATTCGGTCCTTCGTCCTTAAAATGAACTACTATGACCTCTGCTGACTTCTTAGCCACTCTCGAAGCTAAGACCTCCCATGGTAAACTATATCCTCTCCCCGGCTTTGTGTGTGATTTACCACCCATCTTTACGTTTGACTTTTGGACGTCTTGATCTAATGCTCAATTATCCAGATGGTAGGCCTTATATCACATTCCTGTTCGTCACAGCTCCGGTTTGCCTTACGCTTCCTTCAGATTCCACTTCGCAGTGGACACCCTTGCGATCAGCTAATGCTTCCTCGTCAACCAGGCGCATTCGGGACTCTAACCCTATCAGTATATAGTATGCATGGCACACATAAAAAAGCCCATCAACAAATTGCTGATGGGCTTTTCATATCATTCATTCCTCATGGGAATATTTCTCAATTCAATTAATTACCGGTTAGAACCATTCGCTTTGTAGCGCTGTAACCCTCAGCTTCTAACTGATAGTAGTACACGCCGCTTGCAGGCAAGTCATTCTCCAGTAATCTAATCTCGTTGTAGCCGGCTGCGTATTCTCCACTGATTACGTAGATCAACCTTCCGGTTACATCGAATATACTCATTTCAGCTTCCATATCAGCCGGCAATACAAATCCGATGATCGTCTGACCATTGAATGGGTTAGGCTGGTTCTGATACAAGGCAAATACATCTCTTTCAACAATCTGTCCATCTCTGGTGAATCTCAGATCCATATCCAGTATTTCGCCTCCCATTCTATAAGCTTCAGTCTTCGTAATTCTGTTACTCAGTCTGAAGGCATCAGTTGCTCTGATATCTGACCTGACAGTAAAGTTCAATACAAACAATACGTCATCCTCACTCGCATTCTCAGCTTTCATGCTATTCCAGCTAGTCGTAATTACACCTTCTGAACTCATCTGGAAGCCAAAGTTGTTATCTGTTACTTCTAACACTCCGGATTCAAAACCAGCAAAATCCAATCTGCTGTTATCAAACTCAAAGGTAAACTGATATCCAACTATTTCGTGGAAGTTAGCAGCATTGATTTCAACACTGATTTGCTCGCCTGTGCGATACATTCCCTCTTCAATCTGAAGCGCGATCACCTCTCCGGTCCTACGCTCTATTGATGGTGAAAGACTGTTCGGCTGAGCACTTCCATTCACATCTCCGATTTTCACACCTACGAAATCAGCACCTCTTACACTTGCATTGAAGTCTTCATAAACGCGATCTTCTTCAATATTAGCAGGTGGCTGTATCAATCCCGGTGCAAACTGCTGATCTGTACTCACAAACCTCCAGCTGGTATTTTGAGCAAAATTGCTGGTTTTACCCAATATCAAGGATCTCAAATCCGCTATATCCAATACGTTGATCACACCATCAGGTCTAACATCCGCTGCTATCAATTTGTATGGACTTTCCAAATACTGAATACCCAAAATATGACGCTGTATCAAGGCAATGTCATAAGTAGTTACTCCATTCAATGGATCTTTATCCAAATGAGGTGTTACTGTGTAATCCTCTCCTTGGGTCAGATTATTGAACAGGAAGTAACCATTGTTTCCGGTTAAGAAACTCTCCAAATCACCTGAAACAGCAGCTTCCAATTCAACCGTTGCTTCCTCTACCTCTTCACCATACTCATTGGTAAGGTTACCTGCGATAGATTGTGGATCACAATTGTTCTCAGGATCCTGTATCTGTATATAAGTTATACAGAAATCCTGATTACCTGCCTCATCTGTTACCCAGATCTCAACTACATTCGTTCCTAAATCCTCACAACAAAACTCTCTTTCTGTATCTTCAGGATCAGAACTCCAGCTAAAGATCAAGTCTTCACTTGCTGTACAATTGTCGAAACTTCCTGCATCATATAATTCAGCATTCAATTCAACACATCCGGATACTGGCATAATAACTGTTGTTATTCCATGTAAACATACAGGAGTCGGCAATTTGCCATCAACTACTTCAAAGTCGTACTCAAATACCGCTGTATTGCTACACAAGTCATAAACTGTCCATCTGATCGTATGTGTACCGAATGGATAGTTTCCACTTGCATCCAAACCACTACCACTGATATCGAAGGTGCCTGTTCTAAAGGCATCTATCTCCCAGGTAGCTACTAACATATCGGTCGGAGTACAATCTGACACATCAATTACCAACTCAGCAAATCCTGTACAATCAGTAGATGACTCATCTACAAATACCTGATCTACACAGTTGTTACATACCGGTGCTTGTGTATCCTGTATGTAAATCACCTGTACATGCGTCCACTCACCTTGTCCGGTGTTTGGATTGTGGTTACACCAGTCGATTACTTTCCAGCTTCTCAATATCTTGAAGCAAGCGCTGTCCACTAATGTAAACACCTGATCCTGGTAGCTCACTGCAGGCTTGCTACAGCTGATTGTGCTCCAGCTTGGTTGTCTGTCTCTTTCAACTACTCCAAACTGTCCAAGATTCGCAGGTGCAAAGTCATCTGATGAACTTCCACACTCCATCAATGTAATGTCTCTTGGCCATACAATATCATCGCCGTCAAACGGTACTGTATTTTCAAGAATATAGATATCCTGCTGACAGTTTGCACTGTTACCGAATTGATCTACAACTGCGAATCTTCTCTGTATTGCTCTGAATTGGAACAATGGATTTGGATCCGTTCCTACATTTCCACACTGTGGATTCAAAGTAAATACATTCGTCTCTGTTATAGACTCAATTCCGCAATTATCCACTACAAATCCATCTGTTATCGTCTGCACAGGTATTTGAGCAGGTACTGACAAGTCAACAGGATCGATTACCAACACTCTGATATCTTCTCCTATTTGTGGTTGTGCAATCCTACCAAATACTTCAAGGTTATCCAGATCAAGATCAAATGCACAGTTAACTGTAACATCCGCAGGACATGTCAATTGGGGTCTCAGTTTATCTTCAACCTCAACATTCACCCAGCAGAAGTTCTCATTTCCTGCCTCATCTCTTACTCTTACTTCTACTTCAACAACTCCGATTCCATTGATATCGGCATCCTCGCAGCAGAACATCAACGACTCCTCCCAATCACCTGTGTTACCACAAGCTATAGAATCCACTTTTCTACGTGCTGTAATATCAAGAATACCACAGTTATCATATGATCCATCATCCCATGCTGATACATGCACGAGTGCAATACCATCGTGACCAAGACTTACTCTTGTTCTTTGATCACAGATTGCGATTGGAACTACATCATCAATAACATGCAATTGAATTTCAGCTGTCGCGTAATATCCGCATTCATCGTGAGCGATATATCTGATGGTATGTGTACCCGCAGGAACATCTCTCAATACTGCAAGACCAGAGATTGGATCAACAGTTATAAATCCGGCAGAAACAGAGATATACCAATTGATGCCACTACAATCTTCTTCGAAAGAAGGTGCTTCAATTATCCAATCACCTGCACAAGCATTAGGTCTGGTACTGATGGTTACGTCATCCATATCAGTGAATTCAGGAGCATCCATATCCCAAACCATCACACGCTGATAGTGGATTCTTGGATTCACACCAGGGATGTAAGGCATACAAGCACTACTTACAGCCCATACTCTCATGATTTCATAACTGCCACCACAAGCATCAAGGATATAATCCTCATAACCTATAGAAACATCACAGAATGGCATTTCATTCACAAGGATTTCATTTCCATCAATCATTGGTCTTCCAGTATTCTCCACATCGGTTAGAGACGGATTTTCTGCTACATCCATACAATTGAATGCAGGCTGATCAAAATCATCCCAATCAGATGGGAACTCTACAGAGAAGATGTCAAATGCTTCGATGGTAATTCTTTGATTACATACTGTAGTATTACCTGACTCATCTGTAATAGTCCAGTTTCTCATAATCACAGCACGCTCAGTAGCACACTTGCTGTTGATACTTACAATATCAGTGAAGTTAATGGTCACTGATGTTTCACAGCTCAACAATTCAGGCT